>NZ_JH114141.1:90388-145801 GCF_000224595.1 Prevotella sp. C561
CCCCCAGATGCACACTTCATCAACACCCATCACTCAACACTCATCACTCGTCAAACACGTTCCCTCAGATGCGCACCTCATCAACACCCAACACTCAACACCCACCACCCGTCAAACATGTTCCCTTAGATGCGCACCTCATCAACACCCAACACTCAACACCCACCACCCGTCAAACATGTTCCCTCAGATGCGCACTTCATTAACACCCAACACTCAACACCCATCACCCGTCAAACATGTTCCCTCAGATGCGCACTTCATCAACACCCAAAACTCAATACCCATCACCCAATATTCAACACCCAACACCCATCAAAGGCACCACATACTTTGCAAGACAATACCCTCCACCAATCAGCCAACACCACAGGATAGCGGCCAAGAGGAAAGGCTTAAAGCCAGCTTTCTTAAACTTATCAATACTCGTTTCAGCCCCTAATGCCGACATGGCCATGGTAAGAAGGAAGGTGTCAAACGTATTAATGAAATCAACACATGCCTTCGGAATTAAATTCAAGGAATTGAAACCGATGACTACAAGGAAGAGGATAGCAAACCAAGGGATGTTGATCTTACTACCACCGTTGCCCTCTGCCTCTCGTTCGGCAACATTCTTTGCAACAAAGAAGGCAATGACGAATAATACAGGTACTAACATCATCACACGAATCATCTTAACGATAATCGCTGAGTTGCTCACTGCAGCACCCATCGCATTGCCTGCTCCAACAACATGAGCCACCTCATGAATCGTCGAACCAGCAAAGATTCCCATTTGAGCAGGCGGCAAATCGAATATACCCGCACGATAGAGAATAGGATAAAGAAACATCGACAGTGTACCAAAGATTACTACCGTCGCTACAGCCACAGCTGTTTTATAAGGCTTCGGACGGATAGCACCATCCACACCCAACACTGCTGCAGCCCCACAGATACCACTTCCACAAGCTGCCAAAAGCGCAATGCTACGGTCCATCTTCAATAGTCTTCCCACTAAAACACCTAAGAGAATCGTTCCACATACGATAATCGCATCTACAACAATGGCTGGTAACCCTACTGCAACCACGTCTTGAAAGGTCAAACGAAAACCATAAAGGATAATACCAAAGCGCAACACACGCTTCCCACAGAAGGCAATACCTGGCACCCACGTGTCTGGGAGATTGTTACGAAGGCTGTTGGCATAAAGCATACCTAAGATGATACCAACAACCATCGGGCTCAAAGAGAGTGCTTTCACCCATCCCATATCACCGATATAGAAGGCGGCACACGCAAACAAAGTAATCAGCAGTACACCATGAAGCATACTACTACGCTGTTCTGTTAACTTCATAGACTTATACTATAATTATAGATAAAGTTAAAAATATCCATGCTACAAGACTACAAAAGTAATAAAAACGAGCCAAATAATTAGTCTGAACCTCCTTTTTATCATACACAAGAGAATTTATTTGGGATCTTCTGACCTTAGATGCGATGCTGTAAAGACATTAGAAGAGCAAGATGAAGCAAAATAAATTAGGTGAAGTGTATATTTCACCCACACTTACTTTGAGTTCTTTTACGGTTCTTCCGTTAAATGTGTGGACGCTTTTCGTAGTGCTTTAACGTAAGAGCCAAAGTTACTCATTAAACAAAAATATAGCTGAGACAGTCAACTATCTATCCTATTTTCATCCTCTTTCATTGAAAATCTTTACGTTTTAAGACTTCGAAAATATGCAGACAAGGGATTGAAAAATCATTACATAATTTCAAGGAAAACACCTATAACTAACGGCAAAAACACACACATGAAGCAGGTTTACAATCAACAGGGTATCAATTAGTTACCAAGTATAAAGTAAAAGGTGCTTAATTGGACTTTAAAAGGGCGTTAGCAAGGGTCTTAAAGGGCATCTTTTACAACCCAAAAGGGCGTCTTTTAGAAGCCAAAAGAGCATGTATTGGGTTTGAGCTGTACGAAAACAATTTACAAACATGATTTAATAAGGGAATAAGCAGGTTATAGATGGCAAATAGACATCGCACCTAACTATATTTGTCATGTAGTTTATCCCCCGTTCTTAAGCCATCCAATAGGGGGTAATCATACCATGTATTCAGATTAATCTCATTCTATTAACAATCTACACATTTAACGGAAGAACCTCTTTTACTGCTATCTTATTCAAAAGTCTTGCTGGTAGTGAGTCGTAAAAATCATCTTTAGTCACCCAGGAGGATTAACATTCATTCAATATTCAGCACTTTCTTAAAGTGTACTGATTACATTCTGATATATTTATAACGCTATATAAAATATATTTACGTTATTTTCATACAAAAACTTATACATTATCACCACTCATTATTAATAAATGTAAAAAACCAATCAATTATTTTCTTTTCTGCTTGGAACTTTAAAAATGGTGCACTATCTTTGCAAAGTGTTAAATATAACACCTACCTTTACTCGCATATAGCTTGTGATACCTTACGTTGTTAGTATTTTGGTCTGAAATAGTTTATTTATTATATTAACTAAAGCGAGAATTTATGGAAAAAAGACTAATGATGTTTTTAGTCGGCCTCTTCCTAAGTTTAGGAACAGCGCTGGCGCAAACAGAGATTAGCGGAACTGTAGTTTCCTCAGAAGATGGACTACCAGTCGTTGGCGCTTCTATCCTTGTAGCTGGCACACAGATGGGTACTGTCACTGACATTGATGGTAAATTCCACCTTATTGTACCAGCTGGGAAAAATCAGTTACGTGTACAATATGTTGGCTTAAAAACTCAGCTCGTACCAGTCTCAGACGGTATAAAGGTGGTAATGAAACCTGACGCAGGCTCACTTGAAGAAGTTATTGTTACAGGTTATGGTAACTTTAAGAAATCAAGCTTTACAGGAGCTGCTGCTAACGTTGACCCTGGTAAATTGTCTGATGTGCCTGTAGCTTCTGTTCAAGACAAGATAGCAGGTTCGGTTCCTGGTGTTACTGTGACAAGTGCATCTGGTGCTCCTGGTTCTGTAAGTAATATCCGTATTCGTGGTATGGGTTCAATCAACGCTGGTAACGAGCCTTTGTATGTTATAGATGGTACACCTATGATATCAGGAGATGTCAATGGCTTCGGTCAAGGCAACTATAATGAATCCGGAACAAACGTGCTTGCAACTCTTAACAGTAATGATATTGAGTCAATTACTGTCATAAAAGACGCTGCAGCAGCATCCCTTTATGGTTCACGTGCAGCAAATGGAGTAATTGTAATCACAACAAAGAGTGGTAAGAAAGGAAGGACACATGTCGATTTCCGTAGTGACTGGGGATTCTCTAATGTAGCAATTAATTATCGTCCAGTATTAGGAGGAGACGAACGACGTGCGCTGCTGTTCCTTGGCTTGAAGAACTATGCTCTTTATAAGGAGGGTAAGTCTGAGACTGATGCAGAGACTTTTGCTAAGGATAATATTGAAGACTATGCCTCAAAGCCTACAGTGGGATATGATCAAAGTGGTAAGCCTATTAAGGAGTGGACCGATTGGAAGAGTCTTCTCTTTAAGACGGGTCATCACCAAAACTATCAGATTAGCTTGAGTGGTGGTGGTGAGAGTACACGTTTCTACACCTCACTTTCTTATATGAAGCAAACAGGTATCTTCTCTAATCAAGGTATGGAGCGATTCACTGGCAATGCTAATATAACACATAAGTTTGGCCATTTCACATTGACATATTCTTCTTTATTCTCAAAGGTTAATCAAAGTCTTACCAACGATGGAGGAGCTTCTTTCTCAAGTCCTATAGCCAATTATGCATTTATTCAGAGTCCGTCTTCTATCGCTTACTTACCTGATGGAAACTTAGCTCGTGGAAGTGAAACAAATAGTTTGGTTAGTGTAAACCCAATCTATGAGGCTTTGCATACGTATGATAAAACAGATATCAAGCGTGCGTTTAACTCATTGAAGTTGGATTGGAATATATGGGATGGTCTCCGTTTGAGCGAGAAGATGACATACGATTATACTTCAAATAACGAAGATGTACTTTGGGACCGTTTGTCAAATGATGGTAGTCCTGGGGGTACACTACAACGCTACACAGGTTCTATCAGCCAGTTAAATGGTCAAACACAGTTGGCATACGTGAAAACGTTTGGTCTACACAATATTGATGCCCTTTTAGGCTATGAAACAGAGAAATATGTCACAAGGTATAATTACATTAATGGTAAAGATTATCCTGGTGACCTCTACGAATTTGGCAATGCTGGTACGACCAGTGCAGAGAGTAAAGTAAGTGGTTACACTCTTGCAAGTTGGTTAGGACGAGTAAACTACAACTATGATAATAAGTATTATGCTGGTGTGAGTTTCCGTCGCGATGGTAGTAGTCGCTTGGCTAAAGACAATCGATGGGGTAACTTCTGGTCAGTTTCTGCAGCATGGCGTTTTGGTTCTGAGAAATTCATGGAGCCTATCAAGCAGGTTGTTAGCGATGGTAAGTTACGTGCAAGTTATGGCGTGAATGGTACGCTACCAAGTAGTTTCTATGGTTACCAAAACTGGTACAAATATGGTCAATATTATAATGGAAAATCTGGTATGGCTATTGTTGGTATTGGTAATCCAGAATTACAGTGGGAGAAAAACCGTTCTGTCAACTTTGGTCTTGACTTAACGTTACTTGATCGTATATCTGTGACATTCGATTATTATGTACGCACAACGTCTGACCTAATCTTTGATTTACCAATATCAGCAGTTCCTGGTTATTATAATAGTGATAGATTTTCCAAGAAAGCTGTTAATGTAGGTTCACTACGTAATAGAGGTTATGAAATAACTATTCAAAGTAACAACCTCCAAACAAAAGACCTTACATGGACAACAATGCTGAACTTCGGACATAACCATAATGAACTTACTAAGATTTATGGTGAAGAAAATCAGATTATCAGTGGTGTTCGTATCCATAAAGTAGGTGAACCTTATTATAGCTACTATGGCTATGAGTATGCTGGTGTTGACCCAAATACTGGTAGAGAATCTTACTACCTCAATAATGGAACAAGCAATGCACGTAACACAACAATCAATCCTAATGAAGCGAAAAAAGTTATTATAGGAAATCACGAAACAAAGATAGAAGGTGGCTTCAGTAATAATATCACATGGAAGTTTATTGATTTCGGTCTGAACTTTACATTCTCTCTTGGAGGTAAGGCTTTTGATGCTGCTACATGGCAACATAATAATGGAAACTATACCTTTGGTGGTCAGTTACCAACTTATTATGACATCAATAAGATGTGGACAGGTCCTGGCGATACGAATGCCTCACAGCCAGTGTTCCAGTATGGTAATTCAAGTGAAGTATCTTCTCGTTGGTTGATGCCAACAGATTATCTGCGTTTGAAGAGTCTGACGCTCGGATTTACGGCCCCATCACAATGGGTAACACGGATTGGTTTGAGTAAGGCACGTGCTTTCTTCTCTGCAAGTAACTTGTTGACATGGAAATCAAAGGATCTTTACGTTGATCCTGAAATGCGTGTCGATGGTGTATGTACATTCCAGACACCTGCACTCCGCACCTTTACTTTCGGTATTGAACTCGGTTTTTAATGTCTATTAATTAAAAATATTGTTTATGAAAAGAACTTATAAGAAAATATATAGCCTTATGCTTGCTGTCGTTGTAATGACTGGTGCGGCATCATGTGGTGATGAATTTCTCGATCAGAGACCGAGTGATGGTGTTTCAGAAGGAACTGCCATCAAGAGTAGTTCTGACATGGTCACAGCTCGTACAGGTATGTATGCAGCTTTGAAAGGTTCGTCCGGAGCCCAGGATTATTATGGCTTACAAATGTTTCTTTATGGAGAAATGCACGGAGAAGATTTGCAGTATAATTCTAAGTATGGTAGTAATCGTGCTTCGTTCTATTATAAGATGGAATATACTACAGCCTCTAATTTTAGTACTACTACTGCGATTTGGCAGTCACCTTATGTCGTAATTCAAACTGCAAATCATATCATAGAAGCGGCTGATGGTGGAAAACTAACAGATAAGGATGATGCAAAAGGAAAGGCATTGATAGGTCAAATCCGTGCCGAAGCTTTAGTTTTAAGAGCTATGGCAACCTTTGATTTAACTCGTGTCTATGGAAAGACTTACACCGAGGATAATGGTGCATCGTTAGGTGTACCATTGGTGACAAAGGTAATCTCAACAGAGGAGAAACCTTCCCGTAGTACAGTTGCAGAGTGTTATACTCAAGTAATCAAAGACATAAATGAGGCTATTAGCTCTGGTAATTTACAAACAAAGCCAGAGACTGGTTATATGAGTCTTTATGCAGCTAAGGCTTTGCTATCACGTGTTTATTTAACAAAAGGTGATTGGGCAAATGCTTTGTCTACTGCCGAAGATGTTATTAATAATTCGGGTAAAAAACTTTGGACTGCCGATGAGTATGTTCAAGCTTGGAAAAAGGATGATAAAAGTCATTCTAATGAGATGATTTTTGAACTCTCTGTTACCAATTCACAAGATTGGAATGACAGAGTGGGAATTGCTTATATCTATGCAGAGAATCGCCCTGACCTTCCTGGCTATGGAGATGTATGTGCAACAAAAAACTTTGTGGAACTCCTTGCAGAAGATCCACAAGACGTTAGAGCTAACGTGTTCTTAGTCCCATCAGCTGATAAAAAGAAAGTATTTAATGGTGCTAAGGTCTATCTAAATAAGATGCCTGCATATAACGGAGATGTTCGTTATGCGAATATTCCTTTACTTCGACTCTCTGAAGTTTATCTCAATGCAGCAGAAGCAGCCTTTAGATTAGGAGATATGACAAAAGCGGCTCAGTACTTGAATGATATTATCAAAAATCGTACAAGTGATACAACTAAGCAAGTTACAGCTTCAGATGTTACGTTAGCGCGCATATTGTTGGAACGTCGAAAAGAACTTGTAGGTGAAGGACAACGTTTCTTCGATGCACTCCGTAATAATGAGACTATCACTCGTTATACAAGTGATGCAAATCGTGGTTGGCATGACGTCTTAACGACAGAGGCGCGTAGTTACAACCGAGACTATTATAAGGCATATCCTGCTATTCCTGGTTATGAGGTTGACGCAAACGCTAATCTCAAAAATCAGCAGAATAATGGATATAATAACTAACAATTAACTGGCTCTTCCGAAATATGGAGTGATAAACTAAGGTCCTTACATAATAAGGCAGACAGAATCTCTGATTAGAAAGAGCTAAACACAACATCACAGAGGTACCAACGGTACAAAGAGTAACAGCGGTGTAGCATACAGATTCCTAATGACCTTTGGAATAAATGCTTTGGGTATAAAGTCTCTAATAAAACCCGCAAAACACCCCGTTGCTCCATGTACCGACGGTACCTCTGTGATTTTTAGGTTCTTCTGTTAAATGTGTGGACGCTTTTCGTAGTGCTTTAACGTAAGAGCCAAAGTTACTCATTAAACAAGAATATGGCTGAGACAGTCAACTATCTATCCTATTTTCATCCTCTTTCATTGAAAATCTTTTCGTTTTAAGACTTTGAAAATCTGCAGACAAGGGCTTGAAAAATCATTACATAATTTCAAAGGAAACACCTATAACTAACGACAAAAATAAACACATGAAGCAGGTTTACAATCAACAGAGTATCAATTAGTTATCAGGTATAAAGTAAAAGGTGCTTAGATGGACTTCAAAAAGGCGTTAGCAAGGGTCTTAAAGGGCGTCTTTTGTAACCCAAAAGGGCGTCTTTTAGAAGCCAGAAGAGCATGTATTGGGTTTGAGCTGTACAAAAATAGTTTACAAACATGATTTAATAAGGGAATAAGTAGGTTATAGACGACAGATAGACATCACACCTAATTACATTTATCATATAGTTTACCCCCCCCCTTATAAAACAATCTTATTGGAGGTAAGCTTACCATGTATGTGGATTTATCTCATTCTATTAACAATCTACACATTTAACGGAAGAACCGATTTTTATGGCTTTGTTTTAATAATCATCCGTACTCTCCATCTCTCTGTGTGCCATTTCTTCTAAACCCTAAACTTAGGCTAAACCTTATCACTACAAACTTCTGAAGAGCTTTTATTCGAACTTTTCTGCCTTTACACACAATATTGTAAAGACATCTGAAGGGATTGACATACCAAAACAAAACAAGTGAAGTGTATATTTTACCTACACTTACTATCCGTTTTTTTACCACTATCTTATTCGAAACCCTTGCTCGTAGTTAGTCGTAAAAACTGTCTTTAGACACCCTAAATAATTAACATTCATTTAATATTTAACATTCTCTTGGAGTGTAATACTTACAGTATGATGTGTTTATAACGTATATTAAACAATAATTCCTTTATTTTCATACAAAAAGCTTATACTCTCTTACTATGTATTATTAATAAATGTGAAAATTAGTCTATTATATTCTTTTCCATTTGGAACTTTAAAAATGGTGCACTATCTTTGCAAAGTGTTAAATATAATACCTACCATTACTTGTATATAGTTTGTAGAACCTTACGTATTAATATTTGAATCTGAAATAGTTTATTTATTATATTAATTAAAGAGAGAATTTATGGAAAAAAGACTAATGATGTTTTTTGTCGGTCTATTCCTAAGTTTAGGAACAGCGCTGGCGCAGACAGAGATTAGCGGAACTGTAGTATCCTCAAGTGATGGGCAACCTGTTGTGGGTGCGTCTATACTCGTGTCTGGTACTCAAACAGGTACTGTAACCGATATTGATGGTAAGTTCCGTCTCTCAGCACCTGCAGGAGCAAAGCTCGTTATTTCTTACGTTGGTATGACAACAAAGACTGTCACAGCTTCAAACAACATGAAGGTTACCTTAAATGCTGATGACAAGAATCTTGATGAGGTCGTTGTTGTGGCATACGGTACCGCTAAGCGTCAATCAATTACTGGTTCAGTTGCCGTTGTCGACTCTAAGAAGATTTCTGATCGTATTAGTACTACGGTAACGGGTGCATTGGAAGGTTCTGCTCCTGGTGTACAGGTAAACAACTCTTATGGCGAACCTGGTGCTACACCTAAGATTCATATCCGTGGTGTGGGTACATTGGTTAAGGATGCTGACCAGCCTCTTTATATTGTTGATGGTACTCCATTTGAAGGTAATATTGCCGAGTTAAATCCTGGCGACATCGAGTCTATGTCTGTTTTGAAGGATGCTTCTTCTGCAGCTCTCTATGGTAACCGTGCAGCTAATGGTGTTGTCTTGATTACAACAAAGAAGGCTAAAATTCTCTTCTAAACCAAATATCTCTTTGAAGATGGACCAGGGTTTCTACAGACGTGGTATCCCTGAGTATGACCGCTTAGGCCCAAACGAATGGATGGAGGCTTCTTGGGTAGCAATGAGAAATTATGCCCTCTCTGGAGGTATTGCTTCAACTGAGGCTGCAGCTGGTACTTTTGCTACTGAGCATTTAATGAGTGATTATGTAAAGCGTAATATCTATGATGCTGCTGACAATGCCCTCTTTGATGCAAATGGTAAGCTGATTGCATCTATTCGTCCTGGTTATGACGATCTTGATTGGCAGAAAGCAGTTGAACGTACTGGTCATCGTCAAGAGTATAGCCTTTCTGCTGGTATAGCAGGCGATAAGTACAATATCTACTCTTCTGCTGGTTATCTGAATGAGCAAGGTTATACCTTAAACTCTGGCTATGAGCGTTTTACTGGTCGTATTAATACACAATATACAGCTAACAAGTGGCTTGAATTAGGTTTAAACCTCTCTGGTACTTCTTCTGTAAGAAGCTTTAACTCAGATGCTAAAGGTAGTTTCTATGCTAATCCATTCTATGTAACTCGTTACATGGCTCCTGTTTATCCTGTTTATTTGCATAATGCTGATGGCACATACGCTTTGGATGCAGATGGCAACAAGCAGTATGATACGACATCTGAGTATCTTGAAAATCGTAACCTCCCTTACGAGATGACAATGGATATGGACCGAGTACGTAGAAACGTATTGGATGGTTTGTTGTATACAAAAATTAGTTTGCCATACGGTTTCTCTTTGACAGGAAAAGTAGACTTGAACCATTCTAATGAAAATCGTCAGACCTATAACAACCCTGTTATCGGTGATGGTGCTTCTAACAATGGTCGTCTGACTGAGCGTTCTTACCAGTATATCTCCTACACAGGACAGGAACTCTTGAACTGGGATCATAACTTTGATCTCCACCATGTTGATGTTCTTCTCGGTCATGAGAATTATAGCTGGAATCGTAAATATGCACGTGTCATGAACACGAATGCTGCTATTGAAGGCTTACGTGCGTTGAGTAATTTCGTATTAAACTCTGATACAGAAGGTTACTTTGAGGATTATAGAACAGAATCTTACCTTGGTCGTCTCCGTTACAACTATGACGAGAAGTATTTCTTAGATTTCTCTCTCCGTCGTGATGGTTCTTCTAAGTTCCACAAGGATAAGCGTTGGGGTAACTTCTTCTCAGCTGGTGTAAACTGGAATATCAAGAAAGAGAAGTTCATGGAGAATGTAAAGTGGGTAGATGCTTTGCGTGCTCGCGCTTCATACGGTGAGGTTGGTAACGATGCAGCTGTTAACTATTATGGTTATCAGGCACTTTATTACATTACTAAGAATGGTGGTAACCCTGCTTTGGTACGTCAGAAGTTAGCAGCTCTCGATTTGAAATGGGAGACTACACAGACTTTCGATTTCGGCGTTGAGGGTACGCTCTTTGACCGTTTGAACTTTAGCTTGGGTTATTTCGATAAGCGTTCTAAAGACTTGCTCTTCGAAGTTCGTTTCCCATTGTCAGCAGGTTCTTTCTTCGGTAATGATGCTATTGAGAACCTTACACAGTATCAGAATATCGGTACAATCTCTAACCGTGGCTTCGAAATCATGTTAAATGGTGATGTTGTTCGTTCTAAGGATTGGACATGGAACCTCTCTTTTGACGCTACCACATTGAGTAACAAGGTACTTAAGTTGCCTAAGGGAAAAGATATCTTGCATGGTCAGCAGAACTATTCAGAGGGACATTCTGCTTATGAGTGGTATACTTATCACTTTGTAGGTGTTGATCAAATGACTGGTAAGTCTCTCTATGACCTTGACCCGGAAAAGGAGGCTACTGCTTCTGCAGCAGGTGACCTCGTTGAAATCAATGGAACAAAGTACACTACATCTACTTCTCAGGCAATCCGTAAGTGGGCTGGTACAGCTCTTCCTTCTGTCTATGGCTCATTTGGATCTAACCTTCGTTGGAAGGATTTGAGTTTATCAATGTTGATGACTTACAGCCTTGGTGGTAAGACAATGGATGGATCTTATAGGTCATTGATGTCTACTGGTTCGGCTTCTTCAGCAGCCGCACTCCATAAGGACGTACTTAACTCTTGGAATGGTGCACCTGATGGTATGACAGCTACTTCTCCTAACCGTATCGATCCTAATGGTACACCTATCCTTGATTTCAATGGAAGCAATGATAATAATGCTGTTAGTGACCGTTGGTTGACAAGTTCTTCTTACTTCATTATGAAGAATATTATGCTCACTTATCGTTTGCCAAAGGCATTGGTAACCAAGTGGGGTCTTGGTGGCATTTCAGTAAAGGCTGGTGTTGAGAATCTCTTTACACTCACAAGCCGTAAGGGTTTGAACCCACAGTATAGCTTTAATGGTGACAGTGACGATACTTATGTATCTGCACGTGTGTTCAACTTCGGTTTGACAGTCGATCTCTAATATTGTAGAATTTAAAAAGGGAATAATATGAAATATTCAATAAATAAATTCACCGCAGGGGCTTTTATTGCAGTAGCTGCTATAACAGCTTCTTGCTCCAGTGATTATCTCAATGTATCACCAGCAGAGTCGGCTGAGCCTTCTGCAGCATATGCTAATACAAGCAATGCGCGTAACACCTTGAATGGTATTGCAAAGTCGATGACTGTACAGCAGTACTACTATGGTCAAGGATTCGCAGGTGAAAATGCGATAATGCGTCTCTATGAGAATCTTCCAAGTCAGAACTATAACTATAACCGTTATGCTTCAGGTTGGGCTCCTATCCATAATCAGACATTCCACTTCCGTTCAACAAGTATCTATGATTCTTATGCGTGGACTTATTACTATCAGATCATTAACAATGCAAATGCTCTCCTTGCAAATATTGATAATGCTAAGGGTACTGATGCTGATAAGAAGTTTATCAAGGCTTCTGCATTGACTTTCCGCGCATACGCATTTGAGAAGTTAGTACATTACTACTGCTATCGTTGGCAGGATAGTAACAATGGTGCTTCTACGGGATTGCCTTTGCGTCTTGACACTTCTACGGGTGAACTGAAGGCTTCTACACTTGCTGAGACTTATGCTCAGATTTACAAGGACTGTCAGGAGGCGATCAAGCTCTTCGGTGAAAGTGGTGTGACACGTTCAACATCAGAGTGTTGGATTCCTGATTTAAATACAGCTCACGCTGTCTACGCACGTGCTGCTTTGACTCGTCAGGACTACGCTACTGCTTTGGCGCAGGCTAAATTAGCTGAGGATGGTCGTCCTTTGATGACAGGTGAAGCATACGCAGCTGGTTTCTATAAGCCAAATGATGAATGGATTCTTGGTAGCTATGGCGATGCAAGTGAGCAAAACTGGTATTGGGCTTATGGTGTACAGGGCGCTTGTAACGGTCACTATGCAACTACGCAGAGTACGGGTGCTGGTACTATTGGTCATGAGTTGATTACTCGTATTCCTAATAATGATGCTCGTAAGCAGCTCTTTATCACTGAAGATAAATTCCGCAGTATTAATATTACTGACAATTCACAGGTAAATCAGACCTATGGAATCTTAGGTCAGGGTAATGAGAGTGTGTTGGCACAGGCTGACTCTATCGTCAAGAAGCACCAGGTTTCTGGTCTCTCTGCTGCTTACGCATCAGGCTATATCTATTTGGATGGCCAAATGAAGTTCTGGGTAACAGCACAGCCAGGTGTTAGTTATGTTCCTTTCATCCGTGCAAGTGAGATGGTTCTCATCGAAGCTGAGGCTAATTATTTCTTGGGTAACACTGCTGATGCACAGGCAGCATTGGTGAAACTAAATGCTACAACTGGTCGTAACGCAAGCTACACCTGTACAAAGACAGGTACTGACCTCTTTAATGAAATCAAGGATTACCGTGAAGTTGAGCTTTGGGGTGAAGGCTTTGCATGGAGTGATTATAAGCGTTGGAACATTCCTGTTGTTCGCCACTCATTTGCTGAAGGTGGTAATGCACACGCTGCTGTTGCAAAAACAATTGCAGTAGGCGACGGAAATAAGTGGACTTGGGTAATTCCACAGAACGAGATCGATTATAATGATCTTGTGAGGAACGAATAGGTCTTATGTTATTATAAATGTAAAGGCAGGGAGAACAGGTTTTCTTTCTGCCTTTCTTTGTTTTTTAATCAAATCGTTTATTAGCGCCTAAACATATTTTGTTTTATTACCGAGAAGATTGTTTGTCTCTCTAAAACTAATTTTCCTGTCATTCCTGTCATCCAAAGTACTTGTCTAACTCATTTGTTTACAGTGGAGTTATGTGAAATGTTAAAAGTGACAGTAAATCAAAATAAAACTATTCTTGTACGTTGCATAAAAATATCACTCTTGGTAAGGAATCATTATATCTTGCTATGAGAAGAGTCTTTTGTTATAGAGGATAGTGTCAGTGGTTAGATATGATTCGGCATAAAAAAAATGCTGTAGAGATTAATAAAAGTGTTCTTTCTGCGTTATATATCATATATCTATTCATTATAAGAATGAGATTTGATAAATTAAAGAAGCAGTTAGAGCTTTTGATTCTATTGTCTGACGGACGCAACTATACGGTCGAAGAGTTGTGTGAGCGGATGAACTTGTCGCGTAGGAATTTCTATTACCTACTCGATTTCATCAAGCATGCAGGTTTTATCGTGTTCAAGAATCAAGGCTATTACCATATTGACCGTCGCTCTCCTTTCTTCACACAGTTGCTGCAGACAATTCAGTTTACAAATCAAGATGTGAAGACTATCCATAGTGTGTTGACGATAGCGGGTAATGACAGCGAAATGGTAAACCAACTAAGAGAGAAGTTAGAAAACACTTATAATTTCTCTGTATCCATAAATTCGCCCATACATAAGCAAATGGATAGTAACATAAAACTTTTGCGAAAGGCAATGGCAGAGAAGAAGACGGTTCGCTTAATTGGCTATTCAAGTCCGCATAGCCATACACTAAAAGACCGAATTGTAGAACCTTACCTCTTGTTAAATAACAATGAGGATGTACGCTGCCATGAATTAGTATCGAAACAGAACAAGACATTCAAGATATCACGTATGGAAGGAGTAGAAATATTGGATTCGCCATGGCTACACGAAGACAAGCATAGGCAGATGTTCACGGATATCTTTATGTTTAGTAGTGAGGAACGATATCGTGTGAAGTTACATTTAGGACAGTTATCCCATAATCTCTTTAAGGAAGAATATCCGCAAGGGACACATTATCTTACACCGAATGAGGATGGCTCGTGGCTCTTAGACATAGAAGTCTGTGACTATCGTGGTTTGGGCCGATTTGTTCTCGGGCTTTTCAAAGATATAGAAATCATCGAAGGAGATGGTTTTAAGAAATACATGAGGGAGGAAATAAAGAGCCTCATCAATTCGTTAAACCTACAGTAACATGATTTAGGAAATTTATCCTTTATTGTATTATACATCAAAATATATCATTATTTATCATCATCCTTCCACCAACAGAGATACGCTTTCTGATAGTTCTCATTCACAGAAGACATTAAGGAGGACTTGGGAGGAAATAAATTCAGGACAATGTGTATACGTAAGATTTTATTCGTTTTATTGCTTTTTATCACACTCAACGCTTATGCACAGCAAGAACGTTGGGTAGGTACATGGGCTTGTGCGCCACAGACAGTTGATAAGGGTTTTATGCCTTATAATAACCAGATGACGAATCGCTCCGTACGACAGGTAGTGAAGGTGAGTATCGGTGGCCCTGTTATTCGTTTGCAGTTGAGTAATGAACTGTCTTCTGAGCCTGTTGAGATTACCAGTATTTATATTGCAAAGGCTGGAGAAGGGTCAGAGATACAGAAGAATTCAGCTAAGTATCTCCGTTTTAATAATAAACGTCGGGTAACGATACCTGCTGGTAAGGCTGCCTTTTCTGATGCGTTGAAATTCGATTTACAACCTTTGGAACGTTTGTCAATTACGATTAACTATCTTAAAGCACCAAAAGAACCTACTGTTCACATGGGTTCACGTACTACATCTTATATATTACGTGGTGTGACAAATGCTAATACTGATTTCTCAACAGCTTTCAAAGAGGACCATTGGTTTAATATTTCTGCTATTGATGTTCTTGATGCCTCTGCTTCCAGTGTGGCTATCCTTGGTAATAGTATTACCGATGGAAAGGGTTGTGTGACAAATGCACAAGACCGCTGGCCTGACTTTATGTCAGCTGTACTAAATGGCGAACATGACCCAAAGAGTCCTCAAACAGGTGTGTTGAATCTTGGGATTGGGGATAATCGTATCCTCTCTGTGGGTTTAGGACAGCCAGGAAAGGAGCGTTTCGATCGTGATATCTTGGGACAAAGAGGGCTTCGTGCCGTAATCATCTTCGAGGCTATTAATGATATCGGTACGTCAACCAATCCAGAAGAAACTGCTCGCCAGTTGATAGAAGCCTATCAAGTGATGATTAAGAAGGCTCGCCAGCGTGGCTTGAAGGTTTATATGGGTACGATAACTCCTTTCAATGGTTGCAAAGGTTACTTTACAGAGGCACGTGATGCAGCACGTAAGACGGTGAACGAATGGATAAGAACAAACCATGAAATCGACGGTTTCATCGACTTTGATGCACTCATGCGTGATCCGTCATCACCCGACAGACTACGCAAAGACTGCCAGATTGGTGATTGGTTACACCCTAACCCTAAGGGGTATAAGATGATGGGAGAATATGCTGCCAAGAGACTCGAAGAGATGAATGTACCAACTTCCTCCAGTCAACGACCATTGACAGAAAGGAAGTAATAACATCCACATCGTTCGACTCCTATACGATAATGTCTATCATTCTTATTGAAAGTGAAGTATCACTTTAGAATGATAGACATTCTCTTTCTATAGCAAAGCAAGAATCTATAAATAAAGTTTCCTGTCATATCCGTCATCCATTATAGCCATTTAAGTTGTTAATTTACAGTGGACTTACGCGAAATATTAAATGTGACAGCAAAAGAAAATAAAACTAATTTCGTAATATTATGTACTATATTCTGACCGTAATAGATGCTATCACTTCCTAATTTAGAAAAATCTACTGCTTCGTATATTCCAAGATGAAAGCAGTATCTGATCACTATTACTCATCGTTAGTTGTATCGTCTTCTTCCCAATGTACCATGTCATAAGGATAATATGGATTATCCTTTAGGTCGGAATCATCTATCTGCAGTATTTTTGCTACGGCTGCGACCTCCCAAGCCCAGTAACCACGATAACAGCTTGTTTTCAAATGATTATTATACCAAGGGGCATCCTTATTCAAGTTATACCATTTCCCGATGTAATCTATCAAAGCCTTCTTCGCAGCTTGTGCATCAGACAACTGTGTTAACTTAAAAAGTCCTTTATACAACTTAGGGAAGGCAAGCTTATTTGCATGCGTTTGTATCTTATCCTCGCCCATCCGAGAGTTCAGCATAAACCAGAGTAAAAGGTCTGGAGTCCAATCAGCTGGCTTTGCCTGTTCGTCCATCTGCTGAACATAGGTAATCAACTGTTTAATGTTATTATCTGGAATATTTAACAATACGGCTAATGATACACGGTTTAGAATGTCATTATATATAGGGTTTTCTTTTTCAAATCCATGTAGAAAATAGCTTAATGAATCCATATAGATATCTTTTAGGGGTCTTCAGGATTTTGGAGTGATAAGGTTTGCCACTTGTGTTTAGAGTTTGAAGCAATGTCACACGGAGACACGGAGAGAACGGAGGATTATTAAATACAAAGCTATAGTAGTAACAGAGGCACCGTCGGTGCATAGAGCAACGGAGCTTGTTTGCCAATTCTATTAGCAATTTATATACAAAACGCTTATTCCAAAATATTTGTCAAGAATCTGTATGCTGCATCTCCGTCGCTCTTTGTGCCCTCGGCACCTCCGTGACATTGCGTTACCTCCGTCCCCTCCGTGACTCTGTGTGCCTTATATGTAAGAGTTTTAGTTTATCACTCCATATTTCGGAAGAACCTCTTTTAGTTCTTTAATATCTGCATCCATTGAGTATTTTACAAAGATGACATCTATACTATTATCTGCAATAACACGATTTATAAATAAATTATTACAACCATTTGAAATAGTCAGTTTATCCTCACGAATCTCTGTCATTCTCTTTTCCAAGACTTTTTCAAAGTGCTTCCTATTCTTTATTTTATCCCTAATAGCTTTATCTTGCTTCTGTTTAGCATGGCTAAAGAAATAATCAAATATACCCATAACTTATTCTTTTATTAGGAAATACAACCCAATAACATTATTGCTGTATTGGTATTGACGAGGAACTCTTAGAGTCATGATATAATTCCTCTATGCTCTTCCAATCAGTAGGACAATCATCCCGAATTGTTTCAACAGCCTTTTGGATATATAATGTCTCTCCATTAATCCCGTCAATAAGATAAATGTCATTCCTATTATCTTTCCAATGAGCACAGACTATATAAATCGGCCGCTTAATATACGTTCGTTCTTCATAACGTCTTACACTAAACACTTCCTTCTTATCCATGAGATTAATACCATATTGGTGCAACATTTTTACTTTTAATGAATCTATACTAAACTTATAAGGCAAATCATAATCTACACATTTTACTTCATGTCCATGACCATCGAATTGATATCCTTTACCTACTGGCATTTGGTAAAGATATGCCCAATATGCCGTTATATTTCCCACTGTGTTATACAGATAGATATATTCGTATGGAGAGTCTCTATATGTATGAGACTCCCGAAAGCCTGCAAAGGAGTTTTTTTCGTATTCATCTCTTAATTCTATAAGCTCACCCAACTTTCCTTCTTTGCGTATACGATAAGCTGTAGGACTTTTTCTTGCTAACCTCTTATACTCCTCAATATCAAATCGCTTATATCTTAAAGAATCCTTGTCACTATTATTACCTAAATTATCTTGCCCAACACATGTTGTCGCAAACAATAATAACCATAGAATTACCGATAACTTACTCATCATTAAATATTCTTCTTTTTAATTATGATTCGTGATATGCCACACACACACTTACATTATTGCGATTATAGATTTCTACTCTGCATGGGAATAATACCTATCTAAAGAATAAGAAAGGCTTACTCTGCAGTCAGTTCGAGGGCTCTACTTGAACCTTCATAAGCTGAGAGGACCATCAAACCTACCTTCATCAAATAGTCCCCTGTGTACCTTTGTTCGTTACAACTTAATGATGACGTCGTGTTAGGCATAAGGCTGATTTATCCTCTGCTGCAAGTTCTATATCTGTTTCAGGAAGTTCTTCTTGTGACTTTTCCATCTTCTTTTTCATTCTACTTTTAATCGATCTAATGGCTTGTGACGTACAACAGAAGGCATCGGCTTTCTGCTCGTCGGTCATCCCGTTGTGTTCCATTATATAGTAGAATGTCTCCTTAGGAGTGAACGCATAGCGAGGATTATTGAGGATATAAGCAAGGTCGTAATCGAAGTTAGGCATTATAGCGTTGAGAGCCTGCTGTTCACGTTTTCCCATCTGTGAGATATTTCCACCTTTTAGAATGGTATAGAGCGTATCTATTCCTAACTTAGTTTGCTCGATGGAATCGGCTGTTTTTGTATCTCCGTTATGTGTAGGAGTCTTCTGTTTCAACTGTTCTAACTCATTGATTTTACTGTCAACTTCAGCCTTCATCTCATCTATCGTTGCATCTTTTCGTCGGAGCAACTGCTGAATATTCTGCTCTGTCATCTCTTGTTGTCTGCGATAGGTATGTAGCTGTTGGCGCATACGACGGCGAAACCATACTACGATACCCGTTGTAAGGAGTATCAAGATGATAACAAGATAAGCTATATATAGTTGAAGTTGCAAGGCTTTACGTTGTGCGATAGCCACTTCATAACGGTCTTGTATCTGTACAATCTCAATATCTTTCTCCGGTGAAACCGATAAAATCTGACGTTTCTCAATGCGTGTTCTTAGTTGATTAATACTCTGCTCTTGGTCTTTACGAATACGAGGCTTGAAGGCTTCAGCCTTCTTTACGTACAGCAGGGCAGAGTCACGTTGTCCGATTTGGTTGAAAACAGAGGCTTTACCGAGGTAAATATCTGTCAACCTGTGACTCTTTTTACTATCATTTGCATAGCGAGCAGTATGGGCGAAGTAGTCAAGTGCCAATTTATAAGCACCATTTTGGGCATTCAATAGAGCAATACGATAGTATGTAGCAAACTTCAAAGAGTCTTCCGTTACGTTGAAAAGGTGCTTTTCTGCCGATTTTAGCTGATACATCGCATTCCTTGTGTCATGTTTAGCCATGAAGAAAGCAGCGCTATCGAGCCTCATCCGAGTGATTCCTTCGTCTGTTGCAGGATAGTTAGGCAGTTTTCTTTGGCTGCATGAAAGCAAAGTCAAAAGAGTAATCAGTAATAAAATCGGTCTTTTCTTCATATTTGCAAAGATACACATTCTACTGCGTATTGCCAAATTAGGATGGGAGGAAAGGGGACGAAAAGATATCTTAAAGCTTGGTAAAGTGCGAAAACGAGGGAACTTTTATAAGCTTTATTGTGTCAAAGAAGTGAAGTTGTTAGTCGTAAATTATTGATAGTCAAATGTTAACTTGTTTTACATGTGTCAACTCTAATGGGGCTATTGCATTGTATTATATTCTTCTTTACCTTTGCATCGACAATAAGTTCCAATATATGTCATCTGCATTTCATAAACCTGCGGCGGCGTGATTGCGTTTAAGCGTTGGCGCAGGTTTTAAATTAAGAATGTTCGAAAGACTCTTCAAAGCAAAGAGTTTGTTTATAATAATCTCTCGAAAGGCTGCGTTTAGTAGCTGTAAAGGAGAATAAAACAAAAGGTTTATATGATGAAGCGAATTTTGTTAGCAATGTCACTTAGTATCTGTATGGCAGCAACTGTAAATGCTCAACAGGAAAAGATGTCGATGAAATCTTATGAAAATGAGGTTCGGAAAGATACAATCGATACCTTAGGAGTGAAAAAAGAAATGCCCGAGAAGATTATCTGTTGTTTTTCTCCAATGCCATCTTTCCCAGGTAATATTCAACAATTCCTCCGTACTCACCTTGTATGGCCAGCTGGTCGTAAGAATAAGAATGTTGAAGGGAGGGTGATTGTCAAGTTCTATATAGACCGCGACGGTAGCTGTTCTCAGTTCAAGATACTTCGTTCGTTGAGTCCTGCTTTTGATACAGAGGCGTTAAGGGTATTGAAGTTAATGCCGAAGTGGAATGTGGATTCAACGGCTAAGGGTGGTACTTGGTATGTCTTGCCAGTTTCTTTTAAGAAACAAAATGTTCAACAATAAAAGTTCATGGTTATGATAAAGAAACTGTTTTTAGTTCTATTTTTAAGTTTTGTAGTCGTTGGTAATATCGATGCACAGAAGCATAAAAGAACGATGAAACCGAAGAAAAAGGAGCAAACTGAGCAGCCTTATTGTGCTGAACCAGCCTTTGCTCTTTGTTATGATACATTGAATGTGGACACCTTAGGGGCAAAGATGTTCGAAACTGTTGAGGGATTGAAACCTTCATTCCCGGGTGATCTCTTCAAATTTATAGCGGCACATCTTCAGTATCCTCCTGAATTGGCAGAAAACTCAATCTCGGGAAAAGTCATAATAAAGTTCTTTGTAACCCCTTCTGGTCATTGTTGTCTGTTTAGAATTATGCGTTCTGTATACCCATGCCTCGACCGAGAGGCACTCAGAGTACTCAAGCTTATGCCTGCGTGGAAGTGGGAAAGGCGACCAAAGCAAGGAGTTTGGCAACTTGTACCAATCATTTTCAGATTATTATAAGCCTGCAAAGTTCTGTTTATAGCTATCTATCACAAGATTATTTATCGTTAACGAGACAGCGGTCCATGCTCCGCACCACTCATGCAGGGTGTTATCATGTCATTTGAGGATAAGTGACAAGAGCGATAACAGTCATGCTAAGAACTCTCAACTCATATCTTTTCACATCATAAAAGCCTTATTTACAGACTGCTATCATCTCAAATTAGACTTTCGATGGATAGGAGAAAGAACGGAGTAGACCTATATCTCTTATTCAACACACTTCTGCCTCAAATTTCCACAGGCTTTTTGCACCCATCTTATTCTTTTATCGTACCTTTGCAGGAACGAAGATAAAAACAATATATAAAGGTAAAATTATGGCAAAGAAAGCTTTATTGATGATCCTTGACGGATGGGGTAACGGTAAGCATGGTAAGGGTGATGTTATCTATAACACCCCAACACCCTACTTAGATTATTTGAATGCTGTTAGTGCACACTCTGAGTTGCAAGCATCAGGAGAAGATGTAGGTCTGCCAGACGGCCAGATGGGTAACTCTGAGGTAGGTCACTTAAATATAGGTGCAGGTCGTATTGTTTATCAAGACCTCGTAAAGATTAACAAAGCATGTCAGACAGGTGACATCTTGAAGAACCAAGGTATCGTCGATGCATATAGCTATGCACAGAAGACAGGTAAGAAGCTTCACTTGATGGGTTTGACCTCTACAGGTGGTGTTCACTCTTCTCTCGACCACCTCTTCAAGCTGATTGAGATTGGAAAGGAGTACAACCTCAAGGATGTTTACGTTCATTGCTTCATGGACGGACGTGACACTGACCCAAAGAGTGGTGCTGGTTTCGTTGGAGACATCCAGAAGGTGTGTGACGCAAATGGCGCACATATCGCTTCAGTCGTTGGTCGTTTCTATGCAATGGACCGTGACAAGCGTTGGAACCGTGTGAAGGAAGCATACGACTTGCTCGTTGAAGGCAAGGGTGTACAGGCTACTGACATGGTTAAAGCGGTTGAGGCAAGCTATGCAGAGGGTGTGACAGACGAGTTTATCAAGCCTATCAACAACTCTTCTGTAGATGGAACAATCCAGGAGGGTGACGTCGTTATCTTCATCAACTTCCGTAATGACCGTGCTAAGGAGTTGACCGAAGTACTCACACAGCAGGATATGCCAGAGGAAGGGATGCACACAATAAAGGACTTACAGTACTACTGTATGACTCCTTACGATGCTAACTTCAAGAACGTTCATGTCCTCTTCCCTAAGGAGAACGTAATGGATACATTAGGTGAATACCTCAGTAAGCTCGGTAAGAAGCAGCTTCATACAGCCGAGACAGAGAAGTATGCACACGTAACCTTCTTCTTCAATGGTGGTCGTGAGCAACCTTACGAGGGTGAGGACCGCATCTTAGTTCCTTCTCCAAAGGTGGCAACATACGACTTAAAGCCTGAGATGAGTGCTTTCGAAGTGAAGGACAAGCTCGTTGGTGCTATAAAGACACAGGAGTACGACTTCATTGTTGTGAACTTTGCTAACGGTGATATGGTTGGTCATACAGGTGTTTACAATGCTATTGCAAAGGCTGTTTGGGCTATCGACCATTGTGTTAAGGAGGTTGTTGAGACTGCAAAGGCTAACGATTATGAGACGATCATCATCGCTGACCATGGTAATGCAGACAACGCAATCAATGAGGATGGCACACCAAACACGGCTCACTCACTCAACCCAGTACCATTCATCTATGTTACAAACAACAATTCTGCAACGGTAAAGAATGGTCGTTTGGCTGACGTTGCACCTTCTATCCTTCATATTATGGGCTTAGAGCAGCCAGCAGATATGACAGGTGAGAATCTTATCACAGACTAAGTCAACGTTAATAAAATCAAACAAAGCAAATCCCAAAGGCATTTTATGGCTTTTGGGATTTGTTTTTTATTACCTTTGCCACTGTGTGTCTTACTGTTGACTCACCCATAATTAGGTGTTAGTATTTATTTTTAAGATTAAAGACAATGAAGAATCGTAAGTTAGTATTATCATTAGTAGCCCTTGCAGGACTCGCTTCTCTCAGCGCACAAGCACAGACCAACAATACAGAAAAGCCTCATGAGACTATCATGCAGCGTGTTGACACGTTGGCAAAGAAGGTAGGTGCTGCTGTTAAGAAGGCTGAAACTACTGAGAAAGCAAAGCTCAACGCAGACAAGCAGAGAGTTAAGGCTGACCTTGCTAAGGACAAGGAGAAGGTAAATAAGGCTTATCAGGATAATAAGGAGAAGTTCTATACAGACGTAAAGAATGCTGAGAACGGCCTTGCCAAGGGCGAGCAAAAAGTAAAGAACACCTATCGTAAGGATGAGGCAAAGGTAAAGCAGGGTGTTGCGAAGGATAAGCAGAAAGTAAGAAACGCATATCGTAAGGACAAGGCAAAGGTTAAGGCTGGCGTAAAGAAGGTTAAGCAAGGTCTTGCTAAGGACGGACAGAAAATCAAGAACACTTATAACAAGGACAAGGCAAAGGTTAAAGCGTTCTTTAAGAAGAAGAAGTAATCGACTTAGATAGAGACAATTATTTAATTGAAGATAAAAGAGTCGTGTTCATTCACGGCTCTTTTTGTTTGGTGATTTAGAAGAAAAACAGCATAAATCACGGTTTACATAAATTCACTAAACAAATGGCTAAATTGTAATAAATCTAAAATTCACAAACACAACGAGCTTTTTTTGCCGTTGGAAAATCTTTTTTCATTACCTTTGCGACCATAAGGATTTATATCCTTTTCGAGTTTTATAGGTATTAAAGTGTAATTTTTAAACAGTAAAAGATTATGGATTTTAAGAAAATAGCATTATCATTCGTAGTAGCATTCAGCGTATGTTCACTCAGTGCACAGGCTCAGAGCCAGTGCTCAAAGAAGTGTGACAAGGCTCCTAACGAGCAGGTAGAGAAGCAAGCTAAGCAGTGTCCACAGAGCGGTAAGGCTTGTGACGAGAAGGCACAGAAGGCATGCGACAAGCAGAGCAAGGAGTGCTCAAAGGATAAACAGGCTTGCTGCAAGGGCAAGAAAGACGCTAAGAAGCCTCAGCGTAGCTGCTGTAAGAAGCAGGCTCAGCCTAAGAAGAACAAGTAATAGATTAACTTGAATAGAAGAAAGTCGTGTCGAAAGGCACGACTTTTTTGTTGTTATCAGAACTTTATCGTACTTTTGTAGTAACAAAACTGCGTGTAATAAGACGAGATAAGTAAATCTTCTCTATCGCTCCTATTACGCTTATAGACAACAATCATAGCTATGGATGTAAAGATAGAGCCTTCATGGGCAACGCAATTAGGGGGAGAGTTTGAGAAACCCTATTTCCTGCAGTTGATAGAACAGGTGAAACAAGAGTACGCTCAGTTCCCCTGCTATCCTCCTGGAAGACTGATTTTCAATGCTTTCAATCTCTGTCCTTTCGATAAGGTGAGGGTTGTGATAATCGGTCAGGACCCTTATCACGAACCTGGACAGGCAATGGGATTGAGCTTCTCTGTGCCTGATGGGATACAACTCCCGCCATCACTGCAAAATATCTATAAGGAGATTGCAGCCGATTTGGGTACTCCTATCCCACAATCAGGCGACCTTACGCGATGGGCTAAGCAGGGAGTTCTCTTACTGAATGCAACACTTACTGTTCGTGCCCACATTGCTAACAGTCATCAACGATTAGGATGGGGACTCTTTACAGACGCTGCCATCAAGGCGCTCAGCGATGGTCGAGAGAACTTAGTATTCATGCTTTGGGGCGGATTTGCACGAAGTAAGAAGGCACTTATCGACCAACAGCGTCACTGTGTCATAGAGAGTGTACACCCTTCTCCACTCTCTGCGAACCGTGGAGGGTGGTTTGGACAGCATCAATTCTCACGTTGTAATGCCTACTTAACCGCTTGTGGACTGCAAGCGATTGAGTGGTAAGTAGAGAGGTCGACGAGTTTTAGGGTTGACAAGTTGCTTATTATTAGGCTTATAAGGCCCATTAGCCTAATAAGCCCAATAAGAAAAGAATAATCAAATAAGCTCTTTATAGTCCCGAAAGAATGTTAGGACGGAATTATTCTCACGAAAAAAAGAATTTATTTTCATGAAAGAAAATATTTCTTTTCATGAGAGAAAATATTTTTTTTCATGAAAATAATTTGAAGAACAAGACTGAGACTGTAAGAAAAAACTGTTAGGTGAACAGTAAGACACAGTTAGGAATGAAATAATTTAGCGCAAAGAAAGATGGTAAATACGTATGATCATATCTTTATGGTGGGTGATGTGCTTGTCTCACCAGACATAATTAATGTGAAGTTCTGCTGCGATCTTGACAAGTGTCATGGTCAATGCTGCATTGAAGGAGATGCTGGCGCACCCGTAACCTTGGATGAGACGATGGAAATAGAGAATGTCCTCGACACTGTTTGGGGCGATTTGTCGGCTTCTGCACAGGCTGTTATCGACAAGCAGGGTGTTGCCTATACCGATGAAGAGGGCGATTTAGTGACGAGTATCGTAGGTGGTAAGGACTGTGTCTTCACCTGCTATGAGAATAACTGTTGTCTTTGTGCTTTAGAGCGTTCCTATCGTAGTGGCAAGACAGGCTTTGTAAAACCTATTTCCTGCTCATTATATCCTATCCGAGTAAAGGAATTTAGCAATGGAACCTGTGGTATTAACTACCACCATTGGCGCATCTGTGCCGATGCAAGAAAGAAAGGGGAAGAGCTGAATCTTCCCTTATATAAGTTTTTGAAGGAGCCTCTTACACGAAGATTTGGCAAGGAATGGTATGACGAGTTGTGCGAGGTTGCGGAACAGTTGTTAGGCTAATTACTATTAGGATTATTAGCCTTATGGGCCTTATTGGGCTAATTATCTTATTAGCCCTATGAGGCTTATAGGTCTAATAAGGCCAATTATATTATTTGCCTTATGAGCCTTATGGGCCTTATTAGGCCAATTATCTTATTAGCCCTATGCGGCTTATGTGCCTAATAAGGCCCATAATCCCCTATTATCCCTTCCTAAACCTTGAAGGACTAACGCCCACATGCTCCTTAAAATATTTCCCTAAGAAGCTCTGATTAGCAAAGTTGAGTTCCTCAGCAATCTGCTTGATGCTCATTGTCGTATTCCTTAACATCACGAGTAACTCACGTGTTACGTAGGAGTCAATCCACTCACTCGGTGTTCGCCGACTAACACTACGAACAGTCTCAGAGAGGTATTTCGAGGTGATACATAGCTGTTGGGCATACCAACCGACACGACGTTCCGTGCGGTAGTTCTTCTCCACCGACTGAATAAACTTATGAAAGATAACCTCTGCGCGTGTCTTTGAGTCGTCACCTATTTGCTGGAATCGATAGATAACATTACTCATATCGATGATAAGGGCCTTGAGCATGGTCATAACCAGCTCACGACGGAAACGATGACCAGTATCTTCAATCTTCCTTTTGATGCGCTGTACATCGTTCTCCAAGGCCTTTGTCTGTGCATTATTAAGGTGGAAAACAGGGTGAGTACGGGCAAAGAGGAAGAGAGCTGCCAGTTCGTGAATACCACTTACGATGTTTTGAAAGAAGTCATACGACATGATTAACGCTATACCCTCGCAATCAGGCGAGAGATGATAGTCGGCTACAACCTGTTCTTCACTAATGATAATGACATCTCCAGCACTCACTTTATGTTCCTTAGTATCAACAGTATATTGTGCACTACCGCCAGTACAGAGTGCAAGAAAGAGTGACTTCATGCGAGAAGCACTTGCAGGAAGTGGTACTTTGGTGATATCCTCGAAGAGAATAATATCATTGTCAATGTAGTCACCATCAGGATATACAAGTTTAGCCTGTGCTACATTAACTTCACGGAGTCGTATGTTTCTGTTCATATCCTCATTATTTGGGCCTACAAATATACTCATTTATTTCTTTTTAAGAGAAATTTATGTAGAGAAAAGAGCTATTAGAAGAGAGAATATAAGTGTTTATAGGAGTAATATAGACAATTAATAATTTTTTGAAAGGGACTTTTAGCATAGTTTTAATACGCTATCTACACAATAAGATAAGGTGTTTAAGTAAGCTGAAAGAACTGATTTTCAGGGGTATTATAAGTATCATAGCAATATATTCAACCATCAATAGCCTACGCATTAACCCATAATGTAAAATTAGAAGACGGATAGTAAGGTCTTTTTATGACTATCGTCAAAAAAGAGAAAATAGCAGAATAACAAAGGTGAACCATGTATTTACTTATGGTATAACGCAAATATTTCTTGCTTTTGTATAGATCTTTCTGATTTCATAACGCCAACCCTATCACTCAAGAAGACGGATGGGTAAAAGAAAAAGACTCCCTTTCTCATTCCGTGAGAAAGGGAGTCTTCATTATATTCTTAGCCTTAAAAGGCTGCTTTTAGTATATTGCAATAGGCTTATGCATCAATGTTAGCGTAGGTCGCATTCTTCTCGATAAACTCACGACGAGGCTCAACATCATCGCCCATTAGCATAGAGAAGATCTCATCAGCATCAGCAGCATTCTCGATAGTAACCTGCTTCAAGAGTCGTGTCTTTGGGTCCATAGTTGTCTCCCAAAGCTGTTCTGGGTTCATCTCACCAAGACCTTTGTAACGTTGTGTGTGTATAGCCTTGTCTTCTTCATCGCCATTTGCATACTTATCAATGAAGGCCTGGCGCTGTTGCTCAGTGTAGCAATACTCACTAACCTTCTTGTAAGTACACTTATAGAGCGGAGGCGTAGCAATGTAGAGGTGTCCGTGCTCGATAACCTTCGGCATATAACGATAGAAAAGAGTCATAATCAGTGTGTCGATGTGGGAACCATCGACGTCGGCATCGGTCATTATGATAATCTTATCATAGCGGAGTTTATCAGTGTTAGCCTCAAAGTCGCCTTCACCCTCTACTCCAAAGCGGACGCCGATAGACTGAATAATATTCATAACAGACTCAGCCTCGAATACACGATGACGCTGAACCTTCTCTACATTCAGAATCTTACCACGGAGAGGAAGGATAGCCTGTGTATAACGGTCTCGTCCCTGCTTAGCAGAACCACCGGCAGAATCACCCTCGACGAGGAAGATCTCACAGTCCTTAGGGTCCTTGTTAGAACAGTCAGCGAGCTTACCAGGCAAACCTCCACCGCTCATCACGTTCTTACGCTGTACGCTTTCACGTGCCTTACGGGCTGCCACACGAGCTGTAGCAGCAAGGATAACCTTGTTACAAATCATCTTTGCCTCGTTAGGATGTTCCTCAAGATAATCAGTCAGCGCCTCACCAACAGCCTGCTGTACGGCTCCTGCGACCTCACTGTTACCCAGTTTCGTCTTTGTCTGACCCTCAAACTGTGGTTCAGCAACCTTGATAGAGATGACAGCTGTCAATCCCTCGCGGAAGTCTTCACCTGCTATTTCAATCTTAGCCTTCTCTAACTGCTTTGAAATCTGTGGGTCGTTGTCCGCGTATGCCTTCAGTGTACGAGTCAATGCAGCACGGAAACCCTGCAAGTGAGTACCTCCCTCGATAGTATTGATATTGTTAACGTATGAGTGGATGTTCTCTGTATAATCAGTGTTGTACATCACAGCCACCTCGATAGGAATGTTTTGCTTCTCGGTCTTGAGATAGATAACATCATCGAAGAGATGCTGACGATGGCGGTCAACATAACGAACAAACTCCTTCAAACCGTCCTTAGCATGGAAGACTTCTGTACGTGTCTTACCTGTCTCTGGGTCTGGACGAAGGTCGGTAAGTGTAATCTTAATACCAGCATTGAGATAAGCCAACTCACGCATACGGCGTGCTACGATTGACCATTGGTAGACTGTCGTAGAGAAGATATCTGGGTCTGGCCAGAACTGCTGTCGTGTACCCGTCTTATCGGTCTCACCAACAACCTTCACTGGGTAGAGAGGCTTTCCTTTCTCGTACTCCTGCTGATAGATCTTACCATTACGAAAGACCTGAGACATCATGTGTGTAGAGAGAGCATTTACACAACTCACACCCACACCATGCAAACCACCGCTGACTTTGTATGACCCCTTGTCAAACTTACCACCAGCGTGGAGGACGGTCATCACGACCTCAAGGGCGCTCTTATGCAGCTTTTCGTGCATATCAACAGGGATACCACGACCGTCATCTTCAACGGTAATGGAGTTATCCTCGTTTATCGTAACTTCAATATTATGACAGTAGCCCGCCATGGCCTCGTCAATAGAGTTATCAACGGTCTCGTTTATCAAGTGATGGAGTCCCTTTTCACTGATGTCACCAATGTACATAGCAGGACGCTTGCGCACTGCTTCCAAGCCTTCTAAGACCTGAATGTTACTGGCGGAGTAATTATTCTCGTTTTCTGGATTTGCCGTCATTGTTGTTTCTGATTGTACTTACTAGTATGCAAAGATACACTTTTTCCTTTATATTTGAAAATAAAAACCTGCAAAAAACACAAAAGAAAACATATCAAATTGCTGTTTTGTGCTGATAATTAGCTTTTATTCTTTTTAGTGGTAATATTTAATTTCCTTATAAATGAGGATTGTTCGAAAAAGTCATTATCTGTACCTTTGCAACACAAAAACATTAACAAAAACCATCTTTATGTTAAATACCTTATTACTTGCATCCCTTGCTATCAGTGGGGTAGCTGGAGTGACTCCAGACTCAGTAGTGAACAAAGATGTATCACTTAACGAAGTAGTCGTTACTGACTTCAAGCAGAACAAAAGAAACCTAACTTCTATTGCAGTTTCAACCATTAACAGTCAGCAATTACTGAACCAACAAATTGTGAATTTGAAGGAGTTAACGGCAGTTATGCCTAACTTTTACATGCCCAACTATGGTTCATATGCTAACACACCTATCTTTATTCGTGGTATCGGAGCAAAGACGAAGGGTTCTGCTGTGGGTTTCTATGTAGATGGTGTGCCTCATTTTGAGTCTTCAGCATTTAATATTGACCTCAGTGATATTGCTGCTGTAGATGTGTTTCGAGGTCCACAAGGAACCTTATATGGGCGCAACACTATAGCAGGTGTTATCAATGTCTACACACATAACCCTCTTGATTATCAGAAGACACGTATAAAAGTAGGCTATGGAAGGTATAACGACGTTGTAGCACAGGCTTCTAACTATTCTAAGCTGACTGATAAACTTGGTTTGTCGAGTGCTATTTCTTATCATCATAACGATGGTATGTTCACCAATCAGTTCCTGAATGTTAAAGCGGATAAGGTGAATGAGGTTGAAGGACGACTCGGACTTTATTGGCAACCAACCACAAATTGGCTTATTCATCTCAATAGTACCCTTACTCATAGTAAGCAGAATGGTTATCCATATGCACCATACGACCTGACGAAAGATGCACTATCACCTATTAGTTATAACCGCAATAGCACTTATAAACGTTTGATTTCAACAACAGGTCTTAATGCTCGATATGAGAATAGTCGTATTAGTTTCAATAGTCAGACGTCTTATCAATTCATCAAATCACATCAGGGGATAGACCAAGATTTCACACCAAAGGACCTCTTCTATGCTGATAATAGTTATCATCAGAATATGCTTTCGCAAGAGCTAACCTTGAAATCGAATGATAAAGGTCGTTACCAGTGGATTATTGGTATGTTTGGTATGCTACTCCATTCTGACCCCTTTATAGAAACAAGCTATTATACAAAGGATTTCTCTACTCCAACTTCCTATAAGAACCCTACAGCGGGTTATGCTATCTATCATCAGAGTTCTTATAATATATGGAGGGGTTTATCGGCAACGGTTGGTTTACGCTTTGATTATGAGCATGCGAAAATAGACTACAATCAAGATAAGGTAACGTTAACAACAGGTGCTAATGCACATGTAAAGGACTTTATTAGTATTGCTAACTTCCGCCAGTTCACTCCTAAGTTTACGCTTCAATATCTTACAAACAGGGACAATCTCTACTATGCGAGTGTCACTCGTGGTTATAAGCCAGGTGGATTTAATACTATCTTTAAGACCGATGCAGAGCGTGCATACGACCCAGAATACAGCTGGAATTACGAGGTAGGGGCGCGACTAAAGTTCTTGGATGGACGATTGACAGCTGAAGCAGATCTTTTCTACATTGATTGGCGACACATGCAGACTACCTATACTGTTCCTGCTGTGGGTAATCTAATTGCGAATGCAGGACATACGGATAGTAAAGGATTCGAACTTTCACTTGCTTATCATCCAATAAAGAGCTTACAGTTTAGTATGAACTATGGTTACACCCACGCTCGTTACTTGGAATATAAGAAGAGTGCTACAGAGGATTTCTCGGGTAATAGACTTCCAATGGTGCCTAACCACACACTCTCAATGGATGGGACTTACACCGTTTTGCAGGCAGGTTGGTTTGATAAGATTGTCGTTAATGCAGGCTTAACAGGTCTCGGTCGTATCTATTGGGCTGATGATAACGTTGTACGCCAGAACTTCTATGCGATGCTTAACGCAAAGCTTAGTCTCACAAAAGGTATATTCACATGGGATTTATGGGGTAAGAATCTGACAGGAACTGACTATATAGCGTACAGTTTCAAGATGTCAACTGGTAACTATGCACAGAAGGGTAAGCCTCTTACCTTTGGTACTTCCCTCAGCGTATCATTCTAAGGAGAGAATGAAGGATTGGAGAAAAAGGATGCTGCAGCTAATTCTGCTCACTTCTCCTAAAGTCCTTTCTCATGATATGTAACACGTTGCTCTATTTATATAATTCACTACATGTTCAACAGCATTTCATCAAAGAAACTAAGTTTTGGTACGTTCTTCTGTCTATATATCGCACAGATGGTACCGTCATCCTTTCTTATGACAGCCTTACAGGTTATCATGAGGGAAGGTCAATATAGTCTTGCAACCATTGGTTTGCTAAACCTTGTCCGAGTTCCATGGACGATAAAGTTCCTATGGTCGCCTTTTGTTGACCGCCACTGCGTAACAGTGCGTGACTATAAACGTACGATTATCGCTACAGAGTTGATATATGCCGTTGCACTCTTAGCTACAGGGCTGATTAATGTACGTTCAGAAATCATGCTTGTGGTTATTTTGGCGTTTATCTCTATGCTTGCTTCGGCTACACAAGACATTGCTACAGACGCGCTTGCCATCCTCTCTTTTAAAAAGCATGACCATAGTATGCTCAATAGTATGCAGTCTATGGGAGCCTTCGGAGGTGCTGTCATTGGTGGAGGAGTCTTACTTATCTTACTGAAAAGCTATGGTTGGAATGTAGTAGTACCCTGTTTAGCCTTGTTTGTTTGTATGATGATTATTCCTTTAATGTTTAATCCTCATATCAAGATAGAGAATGAGAAACCAAGAGAACGTGCCAAGTGGACTGACATCTTTAGCTTCTTTGGACGTAAGGAAATATGGCGGCAGATAGGTTTCTTGCTGCTGTATTACATGGGAATCATCGGTATTCTTTCCATGTTGCGTCCTTACCTCGTTGATAAGGGATACGACATGAAGGAGATAGGATTCCTTACTGGTATCGTTGGAACTGCTGCTTCCTTCGTTATGGCGTGGTTTTCTGGAGTGCTTATACGCCGAATCGGAATTTATAAGGCTCGTATTATCATTGCAGGACTTATTATTCTGGCACCTATCTACTTCCTTGCAATGACTTTTGCCGACTTTAACAAGACAGCATTTGTCATCGGAATCATTTATATCCAAGCTTGTTACGGATTGGCAACTGTGGTTCTTTACACTACAGCCATGCGATGCGTACGTCCTGGTAGAGAAGGGACTGACTTCACCATACAAATTGTTATTAGTCATGTAAGCGGTCTGCTCGTTGCGGTATTGGCGGGAACGGTGGCGCATATCTTCGACTATCGTGGTCTTTATATAGCTGAGACAGTGGTGGCTATCGTTAGCCTCATCTATGTTTTATCAGCCTTTAAAAAGGAACAATAAACCATGTGTTCCTTTACAGAGGAACGTGGCTTTGCCCCAAACCGATCAAGTATTGTGGTCTAATGACCTATTCAGATTATATCATAGTAAAGTTAGGCTTGTAAGCCTATTGTGCTTTCCTTATAAATGAGGATTGTTTATGTTAGGAGGTATTCGTACCTTTGTCATATAATTTATTTCGACGAATGAAGCAAGAACTGATTGATAAATACAATGTATCTGTACCTCGTTATACGAGTTATCCACCAGCTAACTTCTTCCGACCTTTTACTGGGGAAGAGTTTTTGAAGGAGGTTGATTATAGCAATGAGGTGCGTGAGAAGAATCTTTCCTTTTATTTTCATATGCCTTTCTGTCGGCGTCTGTGTCATTATTGTGGCTGCAACTCTTACCCTATGGCAAAGGAAGAGCGTGTTGAAGCTTATGTGCAAGCGTTGCATAAGGAGATCGATCTCGTAGCAAAGCATATAGATAAAAGTAGACGTATATCGCAGATTCATTATGGCGGTGGTAGTCCAACTGCTATGCCTGTAAGTGTTCTTAAAGAGCTGAATGAGCATCTGCTGTCACTCTTTTCTACGATAGAACAGCCAGAGATAGCCATAGAATGTCATCCAGGTTATCTAACAGCAAAGGACTGGCAAGGACTGTTGGATGCACGATTTAATCGTTTTAGTTTAGGCGTACAGGACTTCAATGAAGAGGTGTTGAGACTTGTTAATCGTACGCCTTCTGAATTGCCAACAGAGGAAATAGTATCAATTCTTCGTAGTGCGGGTGTTAATATTAATATGGATTTCCTCTTTGGCTTACCACTTCAGACATCGGATAGCTTTAAGAAGACGATAGAGCGTGCAGTAGCAATGCGCCCCGACCGTGTTACAACATTCAGTTATGGACACTGCCCATGGATATTTAAACGTCAGATGATACTTGAAAAGGCTGGTCTTCCTGATACGGAGGAGAAGGCTTTGATGTTCCAAAAAGCTAAAGATGTGCTGCATGAGGCGGGTTATCTTAGTGTTGGTTTGGACCATTTTGTACTTCCTAATGATGAACTGTCTGAGGCTTTACAATCTCATAGACTACATCGAAACTTCCAAGGTTATTGTACACGTCGTACAACAGGACAGGTGTATGCCTTTGGTGTGACGGGTATCAGCCAATTAGAGACTGCTTATGCACAGAATACAAAGTCGATAGACGAATATATAGCAGAAGTCTCTGCGGGTACGTTGCCTATCCGAAAAGGCTACCAATTAACGCCCAAAGAACGTATAGTACGTGAGGTAATTGAACGTTTGATGTGTAACTATCATGTTGATTGGACACATATTGCGGAAGACCTTGCTGTGTCGGTAGCTGACGTGAAAGGGGCTATCAATTATGATGTTGAGCGTCTGCAAGAGATGGAAAGAGATGGTATTCTTTGTTTGACAGAGAATACCTTGGAGATGACAGGGGAGGGAAATCCCTTTGTTCGTACTGTGGCTGCTGTGCTTGATCCGATGATGGTGGCTACGGATAAGAAGTTTTCTAAGCCAATATAAAAGTTTTACACTCCCTTTACGGTGGGGAGAGATACTTTGGAGAGGAATCTATATAGCATTAATATTATGGAAGAAAGAAAGATAGTTGTCGTTGGTGCAGGTCTTACTGGTCTTACTTGTGCTGCTTATCTACGTCGTAAAGGTCAAGATGTAGTGGTCTTGGAGGCTACCGACCGTATCGGTGGACTTATGCAGACGGAGGAGGTTGACGGCTTTGTGATGGAACAAGGACCGAGTACGGGTACTATTAAACACCCTGAAGTGGCTGAACTCTTCGATATGTTAGGTGATGATTGTACGCTGGAGATGGCACAGAGTTCTGCTAAATGCCGTTTGATATGGAAGGATGGACGCTTTCATGCCTTACCTTCTGGACTTTGGTCTGCTATAACGACCCCTCTCTTTACGCTGAAAGATAAGTTCTGTATTCTTGGTGAGCCATGGCGTAAGAAGGGGACAGACCCTAATGAGAGTGTGGGAAGCCTCGCAGAACGACGCTTGGGACGGTCTTTTGTGGATTATGCCGTCGACCCTTTCCTTTCTGGCGTGTATGCTGGTAATCCTTATCAATTACCAACTCGCCTTGCTTTGCCTAAACTCTATGACTTAGAACAGCGTTATGGGAGTTTTATCAAAGGGGCTATAGCACTTGCAAAACAACCGAAAACGGACAGGGAAAAGCGTGCAACAAAGGCTGTCTTCTCTACTCGTGGAGGTTTCCGTAGCCTTGTTTCTGCGTTAGGGAGAGTGATAGGTGATGAGAGAATCCTAACGAATTGCAAAGAACTAAGTATAGAGCCGTTAGGAGATAAGTGGAAACTATCTTGGGGTAAGAATACTATAATAGCTGAGCAGGTTGTTACAACTTGTCCTGCTTATGCCTTACCAAAGTTGTTGAGCTTCTTACCTAAGGCTCAACTTGACGATTTAAGCAATCTTTATTATGCTCCTGTGATTGAGATTGGAGTAGGAATGAAGAATACAGGGGATGTACATTGGAATGCTTTTGGCGGATTAGTACCGTCTAAAGAAAAACAGAATGTGTTAGGAATTCTTATGCCTTCGGCTTGTTTTCAGGGGCGTTCGCCTAAGGATGGGGCTAATTATGCGTTCTTCATTGGTGGTGCTTGTCATCCAGAATATCTCAATAAGACGGATGAAGAACTGACAGAATTGGTTAATACGTCCCTTCATACGATGTTGGGATATCCCAAAGGTACCCGAGCCGACGTCATTCGTATTTATAGGCACAGTCATGCTATTCCACAATATATGCCCGAAACGGATGTGCGCCTTCGTACTATTGATGCCGTAGAACGTGCTTATCCAAGTTTACATATTATTGGTAATCTGAAAGATGGTATCGGTATGGGCGATAGAATCAAGCAAGCTATGGATATGGCAGAGAAGATTAATTTAGCTTTATCGTAAATACAGCTGTCTTACATGTAATATTTTTTATTTTAATTTGCTGTCACTTTTAACATTTCATTTATACCTTTGTAAGCGAATAAGTTAAGTGCTTATAGTGGATGACAGCAGTGACAGCAAATTGAAATGCCTCCATTTGTCCAAGCACTTTCTATAAGTCTAACAAGTGTATAATATGCAAAAAGCCATAATCCCAATAGGATTACGGCTCTTATTGTTCTTTTCAGCTATGACTGAAAGTATTTTTTTTATCCCAATGCAGCTACGTGCTTGCAGAGAGCAGACTTCAAATTAGCTGCCTTGTTCTGGTGGATAACGTTAGTCTTTGCCAACTTGTCCAACATCTTCTGTACAACAGGGTAGAGCTTAACAGCCTCTTCCTTATCCGTCATGCTACGCAACTTGCGAACAGCGTTACGCATAGTCTTTGCATAATATCTGTTGTGCAAGGTCTTAACCTTGTCCTGACGGATTCTCTTCAATGATGATTTGTGATTTGCCATCTTTGTTTTCTTCTTTTATTTTTACTTGTAGTCCCTAGCAGAGTCGAACTGCTCTTTAGAGAATGAAAATCTCTCGTCCTAACCGATAGACGAAGGGACCATAGCTGATTTTGCGGGTGCAAAGGTAGCCCATTTATTTTAATCAGCCAAACTTTTCGCTAATTAATTTTCATAAGAGGCTGTATTTTTGTAATTTTGCATTGTTTTTTATATGATTTTGAAGTCGAAAGCTATCGTTTTGCATTCTCTTAAGTTTGGTGATTCATCGTTGATAATCGACATGTTTACCGAATTAGAGGGTCGTATTTCTTTTATAACACGCATACCCAAGACGGCAAAGGGAAAGATTAAGAAGCAGTATTTTCAACCATTGACAATGCTTGATCTTGAATTTGATTACCGCCCACGAACATCCCTACAGCGTATAAAAGAAGTACGTATCCTTCGACCTTATGGCTCTATACCCTTCGACCCTGTGAAGTCGGCTATCCTCCTCTTCCTATCAGAATTCCTTTATTATGTTACACGTGGGGAGCAGCAAAACATCCATCTATATAAGTATGTGTGTGCAAGTATGGAATGGCTGGATGAAGCAGAACATGACTATGCAAATTTCCACCTTGTCTTCATGATGCGCCTCAGCCGTTTTATAGGTTTCTTTCCCAACCTTGATGCCTATCAAGAAGGAGCATGTTTCGATCTTCGCAATGCCACCTTTACAGAGCATGCACCCCTCCATTCTGATTATCTACTTCCTGTAGATGCTGCAGAAATTAACCAACTGATTCGTATGGACTATGAGAATATGCACCTATTCCGTCTTTCTCGTCATAATCGAAACCGAATCTCTGACATTGTATTGCATTACTATCGACTCCATGTACCTGATATGCCTGAACTAAAGAGCTTCCACGTTCTGCGTGAACTATTCAGTTAACGTTTCCTATGATGTCTCTTATAGCTTTATAAACATTTCTATCTGTCAGGTGTTACTGTCTCGCACGAATGGTACTGATAAAATCCACCATTAAGAAATTAGGTTCCGTTTAACGCAAAATGTTGGTTCTTCCGTTAAATGCGTAGGTTGGAAATAGGATAAAGGCTTATGCACTTGCAAAGTATGACTGTCCAAAATCAGATGGTCTTACATCGGAAGATAAACTACAAGATAAGATGCAGAAAAGGTAAATTGATGCTGTGTCTGTTCATTAGCATGTCATTCTACCTTTACTACCATAACATCGTTGTATGTAAATATTTTTACCCAGTTCAAAACTGACACATGCTCTTCTTGCTTCTAAAAGATGCTTGATTAGCTTGCAATAGATGCTCTTTTAGCGTGTTACTAACGCCCTTTTGAAGTCTAATTAAGCACCTTTTAAGAATGACTTGATAACCATTTGATTGGCTGCTGGTTATAAACTTGCTTTTTTGCAATTGCTTTTTATATTTGCAGATGATTTGTTTGAAATTATGTAATGACTTTTCAAACTCTTGTCTGTATTTTGAACGTATTAAAATGAAAAGGTTGTTTTGCATCGGAGGGTGATGATAGAATGGACAGTTGGCTGTCTTGCCCATGTTTTTGTTTGATGAATCACTTTGGGTCTTACGTTAAAGTTGTACGAAAAGCATCCACGCATTTAACGGAAGAGCCAAAATGGTTAACCTTCAAATTCCATCATACAATTCAATCGACTCTTTCTAAAAGTCAAGTGTTAGCTGACCATCGCCCAAAAGGTTGAAACTCTTGCGATGATAGGGTGTAACTCCATGTTCGCTGATAGCCTGCCGATGCTTCTTTGTAGGATAACCCATATTTGACTGCCAATCATATTGCGGATATTCCTTTGCCAGCGCCTGCATGTAATCATCACGATAAGTCTTAGCAAGGATTGATGCCGCTGCTATAGAAAGATACTTTCCATCACCTTTTACTATAGTAGTAAAGGGAAGCTCTTGATAAGGTTTGAAACGATTGCCATCAACAATGACAGCTTCTGGGCGTACTTTCAGCTGGTCTAATGCTCGATGCATTGCAAGGAAAGACGCATTCAGAATGTTTATTTTATCAATCTCTTCTGGAGTCACAACACCTACCGCCCATGCAACAGCGTCCCGTTCTATCTCTGCACGAAGTGTATAACGCTTCTTGGCTGATAGTTTCTTCGAATCATTGAGTAACTCGTTTTCGTAGTCAGGAGGTAAAATAACCGCTGCAGCGTAGACACTCCCAGCAAGACAGCCCCTACCTGCTTCGTCGCAACCAACTTCAACAAGACCTTCGTAATAATGACTTAACAACATACAATAACCCTTAAGATGTTAAAGAACCTTTCAAATTAAATTTATATAACAAATAAAAAATACGGAGTGAACATTCATTGCACAGCCTGTTTCTATTTTTGCAATCGTAAACCAAAGATGGGTTTTACACCTATTATATATATAGCAAACAATTAATAAGACATGAATATGAAAAAGGAAATGACTCTCACAGAACGTAACACTTCGTTTACTGAGCTTAGCAACTTTATTACAGATGCCACAGCATGGTTTCAGACCCCAATGGAATGGTTGAGAAAATACTACAGTGCTGTACTCGAACGAGAGGTAAGTAGCAAACAGGCTTCTTATATCACACAAGCACAATTGGCCCTTATCTTAGCAATATTGCCTATCATCCCTTCACTATTAGTACAAGTTCTCAACTTTGCTTGGTTTGGATTTGCACTTTATAAATGCAAAAAAGCGAATAAGTCAACATGATCTTTACCCACAAAGGAGGGAACTACAGAAAAGAGATAGGTGTTCATAAACGTAATTGAACGCATAAGAACACCTATATTAAACTGCTTATAGTCTTAGAACATCATGGATACACGCTTGATACCAGATACCAAGGCGTCTACTTCCTCACGGGTGTTATAAAGTCCAAAAGAGGCACGAACAGTTCCGAGAACACCCAAGCGATCCATCAAGGGCTGGGCACAATGATGACCAGTCCGGACTGCAATGCCAAGTTGATCGAGGAGTGTACCGAGGTCCATGTGGTGGATATTGCCTACATTGAAGCTGATAACGGCATCGCCACTATCACCAGCATGCCCGTAGATGTGCATTCCTTCTATCTCACGCAACTGCTGAAGGGCATAATGTGTGAGGTCTTGCTCATGCGCAAAGATGTTATCCATTCCCAAAGCATAGACATAATCGAGGGCTTTGGCAAGTCCGTGAGTAGCTACATAGTCGGGAGTTCCGGCTTCAAACTTCAATGGTGGACGCTCAAAGGTGGTCTTCTCAAAGCTGACATGCTCTATCATCTCACCGCCACCTTGGTAAGGTGGCATCTTATCGAGCCATTTCTCTTTACCATAAAGAACACCTACACCCGTAGGACCATAGACCTTATGCCCACTGAAAGCAAGGAAATCACAATCTAAATCCTGTACGTCAACAGCAAAATGCGGTACGCTTTGTGCACCATCAATCATAACTGGTACACCATGTTCGTGGGCTATCCGAATCATTTCCTTTACTGGATTGATGGTGCCAAGAACATTACTTACCTGCATTACACTGACGAGTTTCGTACGTTCGGAGAAGAGTTGCTCATAAGCCTGTAGGTCGAGAACTCCCTCATCGGTCATCGGGATAACCTTCAAAACAATCCCTTTGCGCTGTTCTTGCAACTGCCATGGAACGATATTAGAGTGATGTTCCATTGTAGAAACAATCACTTCGTCGCCTGCTTGCATACATCCTTCAGTGAAGCTGGAGGCAACAAGGTTCAGACTCTCCGTCGTTCCACGTGTAAAGACAATCTCCGTAGTGGAGCGAGCATTGATAAACTTCCGCACTGTTTCGCGTGCCGCCTCGTGTAAGTCAGTTGCCTGTTGCGACATCCAGTGTACTCCACGATGCACATTTGCATTCACATTAAGATACTCTTCACGCATGGCGTCCAGCACACAGAGCGGTTTCTGCGTGGTAGCACCATTGTCAAAGTAAACCAACGGCTTACCATAGACGGTGCGAGAGAGTATCGGGAAGTCTTCTCTAACTTTATTAATATCGTACATCTTCTATTGGGTTAATGGGCCATATTAGGTTAATTGGGCTAATGAGGCTTATTGGACTAATTGGACTAATTGGGCCAATAAGGCTAATTAGCCCAATATCAAATTACTTACACAAGTTGCAACCTTCGCACTTATCAAGCTCACCACGGAAGCGCTTTTCTACCAAATGGTGGAGACGGTCACGCAGTGGTTCGAGTTCCATCTTGTCGATGACTTCATTGATAAAGGCAAACTCAAGGAGGAGTTTAGCTTCTTTTCTATCGATACCACGTTGCTCCATATAGAAGAGAGCGGCATCATTGAGCTGTCCAACCGTTGAACCATGATTACACTGAACATCATCAGCATAGATCTCAAGCATTGGCTGCGTGAACATTCTGGCAGTCTTGCTGGCACAGAGGTTACGGTTATTCTCTTGTGAGAGTGTCTTCTGTGCGCCCTTACGAACGAGTACACGACCGGCGAAAGCACCCACAGCATTCTCGTCGAGTACGTATTTATAGAGTTCGTTGCTTGTACAATGAGGCACTTGATGGTCGATAAGTGTGTTGTTATCAACATGCTGATTCTTGTCAGCTATCACACAACCATTACAGAAACATTCGCTACCCTCACCCTTAAAGACAAGGTCGAGCATGTTTCGGGTTACTCCATTGTGCAACGTGATGACGTTATGACTTGCACGTGAATTGCGTTGCTGTTCGATATAAACATTTGAAACACGCACATTCTTAGCATGTGTTTCTTCCATACAGTTCAGTTCCAGGTTCGCATTATCGCCCACAAAGGCTTCGATCACCTGTGTTGCAAGGAAGTTTCGGTCGTCAGCTGCGTGGTCACAGAAGAGGAATTGCGCCTTAGCACCTTCTTCGAGCACAATAAGTACACGCCGATTGACCATCAAGTCAACATCAGAACGGAGGATATTTATTACCTGCACCGTACGGTCAAGTTGCACATTCTTAGGCACATAGATAAAGAGTCCGTCTTGTGCTAACATCGTATTCAGTGCCGTAACAGCATCTTTCTCTGTGTCAGCCAGCTTACCATAGTACTTCTTCACCAACTCAGGACGCTCTTTTGCCACACGACTCAAACTGTCAATGACTACTCCATCGTTGAGTTTTACGTTTGGAAGTGCCTTCGTATAGAACTGATCGTTGACTATAAAGTAAAGAGAAGTACTGAGATTGGGCACATCACATCTGAATGTCTCGTATGGATTAACGGGTATTTCAAGCCTGTTGAGGTTCAAACCATAATCTGGTTCGAATAGCTTTTGCATGTCCGTGTACTTATAGCGTTCCACCTTCTTTGATGGAAAGCCCAGCCGACGGAAATCGTCAAAAGCCTTATCGCGCACCTCATTCATCACAGGAGCAGCGTGATCCTTTATGATTTGCTGCGCCTCTGTATAGAGGTCTATATATTGTTTTTCGCTTTGCATGTTTGTTTTAAGAAGTTTTGAAGCAGTGAAAGAGCAGTTGTTTGTAATCCTTTTTTACCATTTATTACAACCTAAATAGTAGTTTTATAACTCACTGAGAGCCATTATATTACAGACAATCAAAATTTTCTTATAAGGCAATTTAAATTCTCTTATAGGACAATTTGAATTCTCTTATAAGACAATTTCAACTTTCTACTAACTCTTTTCCTACTCGCTCCATTATGTAAATACTTTTTCTTACACGACGTTATCAGTCGTTATCCACTTCTTCCTTTATCCAATCGTAACCGCGTTGTTCAATCTCCTTCGCCAATTCTGGACCTGCCGTCTTCACGATACGACCTTTATAAAGAACGTGAACAACATCTGGTTTGATCATATCAAGCAGTCGCTCATAGTGCGTGATGACAATGTATGAGGTTTTATCAGTATGCATCTTGTTAACGCCATCAGCTACAATGCGCATAGCATCAACGTCAAGACCGGAGTCCGTCTCATCCAAAATACTGAGTTTTGGTTCTAACATTGCCATCTGGAAAATCTCATTACGCTTCTTCTCACCACCCGAAAAACCTTCGTTTACACTGCGACGAGAGAGTGTGGAATCCATCCCCACCAACTGACGTTTCTCACGCATGAGTGCCATAAACTCAGCAGCCTTCATTGGATCTAATCCTTCATAGGCACGCTTTGCATTAATAGCAGCCTTCATAAAGTTAGTCATACTCACGCCAGGTATCTCAACAGGATATTGGAAAGAGAGGAACAAACCCTCGTGAGAGCGGTCCTCCGGCTTCATCTCCAATAGGTTTTTGCCATTAAAAATGGCCATACCATCGGTCACCTCATAGAGAGGATTGCCCGTCAGTACGGCACTCAGTGTTGATTTACCCGAACCATTAGGTCCCATGATAGCATGCACCTCACCATCTTTTATCGTGAGGTTGATACCTTTTAATATTTCTTTTCCTGCGATGGTTGCATGCAGGTTTCTTACTTCTAACATATTATCTTTGCTTTAATTATCCTTCACTAAAAATGAATTAACAACATCTAACAGCGTATCGAATATGAAATCAGAGAAGTGATACTCACCACGAGCCATCTTTTCTACTCTCTCTTGCTCTATTTGCTCTTCAAGGAGCGAGGACGAATAAGCATCTTTACCAAAGAAAGACTTTGATTTCTTCTTGTAAGCTGGCAAGTTACCTATCATCTCCGAGCCCGTAACTGTACGATAGAGACGAGTATCAAAGGGCTTGGGTGTATACGGCAACCCCATCACCGACCGGCATATAATCGCCGTATCCTGCTTTACTTGCTCATCAATCAAATACTTCTGCCACGGCTTTATCTGCCATGATTGGGCTTGAAGCATTGTTGTAAGCAGCAAACCAAACGTGATAAGAATGACCTTTCGCATGTTGTTTATTCAGTTATATTATCCTACTGTTCCTTCAAGTGTTACAGAGAGAAGTTTCTGAGCTTCAACAGCAAACTCCATTGGAAGTTTGTTGAGAACATCCTTCGCATAACCATTGACAATCAAACCAACAGCATCCTCGGTAGGAATACCACGCTGATTACAGTAGAAGAGTTGGTCCTCACTAATCTTCGAAGTGGTTGCTTCGTGTTCAACAATAGCAGTATCGTTGTGGATGTCCATATAAGGGAATGTATGTGCACCGCAATCGGAACCTAAGAGAAGAGAGTCACAACTTGAGTAGTTACGAGCGTTCTCCGCATTGGCTGTAGCACGAACCAGACCACGATAAGAGTTCTGACTGTGTCCGGCAGAGATACCTTTCGAGATGATTGTACTCTTCGTATTCTTACCTATGTGAATCATCTTCGTTCCCGTATCTGCCTCTTGGTAGTTGTTGGTTACAGCAACAGAATAGAACTCTGCCTGTGAGTTATCACCCTTCAACACACAAGAAGGATACTTCCAAGTAATAGCCGATCCAGTCTCTACCTGTGTCCATGACAGCTTAGAGTTCACTCCACGCAGTTCGCCACGCTTTGTAACAAGGTTCAAGACACCACCCTTACCATTCTCATCACCAGGATACCAGTTCTGAACAGTAGAGTATTTAACCTCAGCATTGTCTAACACAACGATTTCAACTACTGCAGCATGCAACTGATTCTCATCACGCATAGGAGCAGTACAGCCCTCAAGATAGCTAACATACGAATCATCATCAGCTACAATCAATGTACGTTCGAACTGACCAGTGTTGATCGCATTGATGCGGAAGTACGAACTAAGCTCCATCGGACAGCGGACACCTTTAGGAATATATACGAAGGAACCATCACTAAAGACCGCAGAATTGAGTGCTGCAGAGTAGTTGTCACGGTAAGGAACAACACTTCCAAGGTATTTACGCACCAAGTCAGGGTGCTCTTTGACAGCTTCACCAATAGAACAGAAGATGATTCCCTTCTCTGCTAACTGCTTCTTAAAGGTTGTCTTCACTGATACTGAGTCCATGATGGCATCAACTGCCGTCCCACTCAGTGCTAATCGTTCTTCCAAAGGAATACCTAACTTATCGAAAGTCTTCTCTAACTCTGGGTCAATCTCCTTATTCTTAGGCTTCTTCGCCAATGGATCAGCATAATAAGAGATATCCTGCAAATGTAGTTCTGGCAAATGCAAGTGTCCCCACGTTGGTATAGGGAGCGTCTGCCAGTAACGGAAAGCCTTCAAACGAAAATCGAGGAGCCACTCTGGTTCCCCTTTCTTCTGCGAAATAAGTCGAACGACATCTTCGTTCAGACCCTTCGGAATGACCTCCGTATGTACATCAGTCGTAAAGCCGAACTCATACTTCTGCTCTGCGACCTTCTTTACAAATTCATTATTCTTGTTCTCAGACATTTGTTTTGTGATTAAAGAGAGGAGAGGCTGTTCAGTCGTTAAAGAGGTTAAAGGGTGTCAGAGAAATCAAGATCAATACTTACAATTGCCGTAGACCTCTTTATCTCTAACGTTTAGCCCATCTGAAAAACACTCTTTACCTTTCTTATACCTATTGCTTGACGCATCAAAACCTATCGCTCATGTTCATCCAACAATAAGTCTTTTTAGCTCTCGCCATCTCTATTCTCAATATTAAATATACACTCTATGACCATACAAGATGTATGCCATGAAGTTCTACGGCAACATTTGTTACCATGAAGAAAAAACCGTCTTTACTCCTTTACCGGAGAGAAGACGGTTTTTTTATGTTGTTACAATTTCTGTTCAACCTCAATCTCCGTGAAGGTTTCGATAATGTCACCCACCTGTAAATCATTATAATTGACAAGCGAGATACCACATTCGAGTCCCGTTGCGACTTCCTTCACATCATCTTTATAACGTTTCAGAGCGTCGATAGGAGCTGTATGAATAACAATACCATCACGAACTACGCGACCTTTATCCTTGCTGTGAACCTTACCTTCAGTAACCATACCACCGGCAACCGTTCCAACCTTGGATATCTTGAAGACTTGTTTCACCTCAAACTGACCAGTGACTATCTCCTTCTTCACCTTGTCAAGCATACCCACCATCGTTGACTTCACATCGTCGATAGCATCGTAGATGACAGAGTAAGTATTGATCTCAACACCCTCACGGTCGGCCAAGCGGCGTGCATCGGCAGAAGGACGAACCTGGAAGCCGACAATGACAGCATCAGAAGCAGATGCTAACATAACGTCACTCTCAGAGATTTGACCTACCGCCTTACTGATCACGTTCACATTAACCTTCTCTGTTGACAGCTTGATGAATGAGTCAGACAATGCCTCGATAGATCCATCGGTATCACCCTTCACGATGATATTCATTTCATGGAACTCACCACGAGCGATTCGGTGAGAGATATCAGACAGAGTAAGACGTGTCTGTGTTCGCAAGCCCTGCTCACGTTGCAACTGCTCACGCTTGTTAGCAATCTCACGTGCCTCCTGTTCAGTCTCCATAACATGGAAGGTATCACCAGCTGTTGGTGCACCATTCAGACCAAGGATAATAGCTGGTTCTGCTGGTCCTGCACTCTCGATGCGTTGGTTACGCTCATTGAACATAGCCTTGATACGACCCCATGAAGTACCAGCGATAACGTTATCACCAATCTTCAACGTACCATTAGACACAAGAACCGTACTTACATAACCACGACCCTTATCAAGAGAAGACTCAATGATAGTACCTGTAGCCTTGCGGTTAGGGTTAGCTTTAAGATCCATCATATCGGCTTCAAGAAGGACTTTGTCAAGAAGCTCATTTACTCCCAATCCCTTCTTAGCACTGATCTCTTGACACTGATACTTACCACCCCACTCTTCAACGAGCAGATTCATCTGTGACAAGTCTTCACGTATCTTATCAGGATTAGCTCCTGGCTTATCAATCTTATTGATAGCGAATACCATTGGTACACCAGCAGCCTGTGCATGTGCAATAGCCTCCTTGGTAGTAGGCATGACAGAGTCGTCCGCCGCAATGATGATAATTACGATATCGGTAACCTGCGCACCACGAGCACGCATAGCAGTAAAGGCTTCGTGACCAGGAGTATCAAGGAAAGTAACCTTACGGCCATTCTCCAAAGTTACACTATAGGCACCAATATGCTGGGTAATACCACCTGCCTCACCAGCAATCACATTCGTGTTACGGATATGGTCGAGCAAAGAAGTCTTACCATGGTCGACATGACCCATGACAGTAACGATAGGAGCACGTGAAACGAGATCGTTCTCATCATCAACCTCCTCGCTAACAGCCTCCTGCACCTCAGCACTGACATACTCTGTCTTGAAGTCGAACTCATCAGCAACGAGATTGATAGTCTCAGCATCCAAACGTTGGTTGATAGAAACCATGATACCGACAGACATCAATGTTGAGATGACATTCGTTACAGGAACATTCATCATTGTAGCCAATTCAGAAACAGTAACGAACTCTGTCAGCTTCAATATCTTACTTTCCTTGCGCTCTGCCTTAGCCTCCGCATTCAGACGCTCTTGAACAGCATCACGCTTCTCCTTACGGTACTTAGCACCCTTCTTGTTCTGGCTCTTACTTGTCAGACGAGCAAGTGTCTCCTTTACCTGACGTGCTACTGCCTCATCATCAACCTCTAATGGTTTCTGATTACGGTTGCGGTTCTTCTTACCCGCATTCTTGTTGCCACCGCCATTGTTATTACCTTTCTTACCATTCTGGTTTTGCTGTTGATTAGCGGCAGCATTGATATCTACGCGTTCCTTATTAATACGAACGCGTTTTTTCTTGCCCTGACCATTATTCTGACCAGCCTTCTCCTCACGCTCTTTACGACGTTCCTCCTTACTCTTCTTCTTAGGACGAGTACTCTGGTTCAGCGTACTAAGGTCTATCTTACCTAAGACATTCACCTTAGGAGTATTCAAGATCTTCTTCTCGTTCTTGGTCTGGAACAAGCCATTATCTTTCTTCTCTTCTACAGCAACAGGCTCAGCCTGAGGCTTAGAAGTAGCAGGTTCACTCTTAACCTCTGGTTTAGTCTTCACCTCAGCCTCAACAACAGGAGCCTCCTTCTTTACAGGCTCAACCTTCTTCTCTACTGGTTTCTCAACCTTAGGAGCCACCGGTTTAACCTCTTCCTTGTTTGTTACAGGCTTTTTACTTGTCTCATGCTTCTCTACCTTCTTCTTCTCTTCTGCTGGTTCCACGGCAGCTGCAGCAGGAGCAGGAGCAGGTTTATCCTCTGTAGGAGCAACAGCTTTCTTAGCAGCGGGCTTATTCAGCTGATCAAGGTCGATCTTTCCAACAGGTTTATACTGCTGACGTTCAGCCTTCAAGATCGTCTCACCTTTATGATCAGCAGCGCCTTTCTTCTCCTTAGTCTTCTTCTGTAAGAGTTTAGCTGCGTCCTTCTTTACCTCCTTATCATTGTTGAAGGCACCTACGAGAGCCTTATACTGGTCCTCGCTTAGCTTAAAGTTAAGCTCGTTCTTCACCTCGCCTAACTCTGGCTTCTTCTCCAAGAACTCCACTGCCGTTTGGAGTCCTATATTCAATTCACGAATTGCTTTGTTTAATCTGATGCTCATTAACTTTATTTTACGGTGTAGGGTGTTGGTTGTTGAAATGCCTTTTGGTAGAGAGGGGTTCCGAACATGGAGTTGCTGAATAGTCACACCCGTTAGCTTTCAGTCAACAACCATCACCCACCAACCAATCACCTTTTACTGTTCAAACTCTGATTTCAATACGTTCAACACGCTGTCTACGGTCTCTTCCTCCAAGTCTGCCTTTTCTATCAGCATCTCTCGTGGGGCATTGAGCACCTGGCGTGCTGTGTCGAGTCCGATACCCTTGATGGCATCGATAACCCACTGGTCTATCTCATCAGAGAATTCATCCAAGTAAATATCCTCCTCTGCGTTCGTTTCGTCAAGTTCACGGAACACGTCAATGGTGTATCCTGTCAGCATACTTGCCAACTTGATATTCATACCACCACGACCGATAGCAAGACTAACCTCCTCTGGCTGCAAGTAAACCTCGGCCTTCTTATTCTCTTCGTCAACTGTCAAGCTGCTCACCTTAGCTGGTGCAAGTGCGCGCTGAATGAAGAGTTTGGTATTTGCTGTCCAATTGATAACATCGAGGTTCTCATTGCAAAGCTCTCTAACAATGCCATGAACACGGCTACCACGTACACCTACGCAAGCACCTACAGGGTCGATACGCTCATCAAAGCTCTCAACTGCAATCTTTGCACGCTCACCAGGCATACGAGCAATCTTACGAATAGCTATCAAACCATCGTTGATTTCAGGTACCTCAGCCTCAAGCAGACGCTCAAGGAACTCTGGAGCAGTACGTGAGAGGATAATCTTTGGATTATTATTCTCGTTATCAACGCGATGGATCACTGCACGAACAGTCTCGCCCTTACGATACTGATCACGTGGAATCTGCTCGCCCTTAGGGAGAATCAACTCGTTATTCTCTTCGTCAACAAGCAGTACTTCACGTTTCCAAGTCTGATAAACCTCACCAGAGATAATCTGACCCACACGGTCCTTATACTTATTATATAGAGAATCGTGCTCCAGCTCAAGAATCTTAGAAGCCAATGTCTGACGAAGATTCAAGATAGCACGGCGGCCAAACTTATTGAAATCGACCTCTTCACTAACATCTTCACCAACCTCATAGTCTGCTTCTATCTTACGTGCATCCGTAAGGCTAATCTCCTTATTCTCATCCTGAACCTCGCCATCAGCCACAACCACGCGATTACGATGTATCTCGAAATCACCCTTATCAGGGTTTACAATCACGTCGAAGTTCTCGTCACTACCGAATATCTTAGCGAGTACGTTACGGAAGCTCTCCTCCAAAACGCTCACTAACGTGGTACGATCGATGCTCTTGGTATCCTTAAACTCCTTGAAAGTCTCGATCATATTCGGACGTTCTTCCTCTATTTTCCTTGCTGCCATAGCTTTACTTGAAACTTATTATGTATTTTGTATATTTTACTTCATCCATCTTGTACGCATGGTCTACGTCCATCTTTACAGGACGCTTCTTGCCTTCCACTTGTACCTTCTCGTTGACAGCCACAATAAAGTCGTTGCCATCAACACTCTTCAATACGCCTTTGACTTTCTTTCCATCCTTACCAAGCACCTCTACTTCCTTTCCAATGAAGTTCTGATACTGCTGTGGGACTTTGAAAGGTTGACCTAATCCTGCAGAGCCTACCTCAAGTTCATAGTCTTCCTCATCACGGGAAAGACGGTCTTCGATATACTTGCTCAACTCTACACAGTCTTCGATCCATACGCCATCGGCATGGTCAATCTCAACGACAATCTTGTCGTCAGAACTGATCTGTATATCAACCAGGAAGTACTCCTTACCTTCCAGCCACTCGTCAACGAGTCCTTTTACAACGTTTTTATCTATCATAAGCGTTTTAATATGAAAAATGAGGGACTATTAAAAAGCCCCTCATTCCTCTGAACGAGTGCAAAGTTACGAATAATTTCGGCATAGACCAAATGTTTTAAAGCTTTTTTTTATCTGCTTATAAGCGATTTAGACGAAATATATCCAAGGTTTTTCTAATCCGAAGAAGCCTTCGATTCCAAATTCTTTTCATGAAAAAAAATATTTCTTTTCATGAAGAAAAATATTTTTTTTCATGAAAAAAAATTCTTCTCGTCATGAAAATAATTCTAAGTCTACCTTTATTTAGATTGATAGAACATAGAGTGGAGCAATATAAAGTTCATTAAATCAGTTATTAATAACTATATACACTCTCTTAGAAATCCATTAGGAACAACCAAGTTGATAGCTTATTGTTTGATAAAACGGACGATATCTTCTAAGACTTCTGGTGAGACAGTTTCTTCTATTATCCTATACTCTGAGACATTTCCCGTCTTACAATGTTGGAATAGATGGTTAAGCGAGGGATACTCTTTGATGATGTTTTTCGGATTAGGCTTTAGATGGGCCTTTATCCCCGCCAGATTAAGCGACGATATCACCTGAACATCACGACTCCCATTAATAGCCATAACAGGACAAAGCGTCTTTGAGATATCCGCTGATGGGTCATAATCAATGAAGAAGTTCAACCAAGGTGACCTCTTTATAATTGCATTCATGCGATACTGATGCGTGGAGAAACGCATTGATTGCCCCGTAAGTTCGAGTATCTTATTTGTTTGTGCTGTCAAAGCTGTGTCTCCTTTCACGCCAATTCCAGCCATGCTAATGACAAAATCAACTTTCCCTTTCGCACCCAACATGAAGGCTATAGACCCACCTTCACTATGTCCGAGTATGCCGACCTTACCAAATTGCTTCGAAGTGCGCAGGAAATCAACTCCACTTGCAGCATCTCGCATAAAGTCAAGCGTCGTTGCATGCCCCACATCTCCGCCTGTCGATTTACCAAAACCTCGGTCGTCATACCGCAAAGTGGCTACACCATGTCGTGCCAGATAGTCTGCTATAACAAGGAAAGGCTTATGATCGAAGATTTCTTCGTCTCTGTTCTCCTGCCCACTCCCAGTAACCATCAAGACGACAGGTGTCTGTCCTTTCTTATAACCAATAGGGTATGAGAGTGTTCCTACAAGTGTTGCGCCATCTGCAACGTTCTTAAAAGCCACTTCTTCTGTCTTGTATGGATAAGGAGCGACAGGGTTCTGCGGACGATTTAGTTTCTCTTCTCCTCGCTTCAAGACTAACGGGAAGGATTGACCTTGTGTAAAAGTACCGACTATCTCATCTCCTTTCAATTTTCCTTGAAAGCTGAGAGCCAAACTCGCAAGGCTTACACTGATAGAGTCAGACGAGCAGTAGTCTGTCTCTACCGCTATTCCCTTCGCCCCTTGATCGGGACTATCGAGCGTACTTTCAGCCTTTCCTTGTGCATCACAGTTCACATGCAACACAATAGTCAAGGATTGTGGACCGAGGTTCAGCTTGCCCATCCAATCTCCTTCTATGGGTTTCTGCGCAAAAGCTCCAGCCCACGAAAACAATAAACAAATGCTTAAAATAATCTTTTTCATTACTATAAAAATTAAAGAACAAAGTATTATAAGGGAAATATGCAACTAAGAAAACATCGTTTCTAAGTCGCTCTCTTTTATCATTCCACACCCTCTTTGGTGCTGAATAACAAGTAAATAGCGTTTACACAGGACAAAGATAACAAAAAAACTTATAAGTCAACTCCTTTGAGAAGAAATATATCATATAAACGAAAGATATTTCACATAAGAAATAGTTTACCTTCATTTTATTTAATAACACGTAAACAGATAAATAAAATGGCTATATAAAAATAAGGCCTATAAGTCCCTACCGAACTTATAAGCCTTATTCTTTCTTTTATAATGTTCCCTCTATTTCGCCTTTGTTTTGTTCTTTTTATCGACGACAACACTGCTTGCGGGTTCAATCTTGACTAATGGCTGACTAACAACTGGCTGTAGAAGTTTCTTATACTCAGCTGGATGCTGCAAAATCTCCACAGCCTTTTTCCACTGCTTATCAAACTGCAGACTATTCTCTATCGAACCTTTCTGATAGTAGTAAGCTGACACAAGATCGCTTGTCAACAGCTTCTTTAGTGCCTGCTTGTTATATTCAAGATCTTTGGCAAGGTTATGTGTGAGTTTCTTCTCCAAAGCGTCAAACTCTGGTTTAGCATCATCATAATAGCCTTCGAACCTTGCTAACTTCACAAGATTCTCTAAATACTTCTGACTCTCACGGTCGTATTTGAAGCCACTCTTCATCACTGCTTGCTTAAAGTCCTCAAAGTCGGCATCTGAAATGACGAATGTCTTTGCAGGACCGATGGTTGGATGCTTCTTAATATACTGTAATTCCCAGTTCCACATCACCTCCGTAGAATCGCGACCAGAGGAGGCAAGATAGAAAGCAATGTTTGGTAGAGAGTCTGGACGTACCTCTATATCTGGCTTAATACCACCACCATCACGCACTTCACGTCCGTTTGCCGTATGGAATACATGTGTTAATGAGTCGGGAACATGCTCTGTGTACCCGCCATTAGCATGCTTGTAGTTGATTGCCTGTATGCAACGCCCACTTGGGATATAATACTTACTTGACGTGAGCTTTAAGTTTCCATTATAAGGGAGGTCCATTGACACCTGTACAAGCCCTTTACCGTAGGTGCGAGTACCAAGGACTACAGCACGGTCGAGGTCTTGTAGACTACCACTGGTAATCTCACTTGCACTTGCAGTCTCGTCATTCACCAATACAACAATCGGCATAACAGTGTCGATAGGTTCGACTGTCGTCTTATACTCTTTGTTTGCACGCTCCATCTTACCTACGGTCTTGACAAGGGTTATACCCTTCGGTACAAACATATTTACGATGTTAACCGCTTCTTGTAAACTACCGCCACCGTTGTTGCGAAGGTCGAAGACAAAGGAGGTCATACCCTGCTTCTTCATATCAAGGAAGGCACGACGCACATCCTTAGCACAACCCGTTGTGAAAGAGTTGAGGTTTAAGTAGCCTACTCCACCATCCTGTACACCATAATAAGGTACGGCTGGGAGCTGGATAGCACGACGAGTAATCTTAAATTTCATCTTCTTATTCGTTGATGGACGCTGAATAGTCAGGATGAAGGTTGTACCAGCATCGCCACGCAGGTGATTGCTTACGTATGTAACATCCTTTCCCACCATTGAAGAGTCGCCTATAGCAAGGATGACGTCACCCTTCTTCAATCCAACCTCCGCAGCGGGCATATTCTCGTATGGCTCATCTATCACTGTGTTCTTTATCAAGAAATTATAACGAATCAATGCACCGACACCAGCATACTTACCCGAAATCATCAAGTCGAGGTCTTTAACCTTGTCTTCTGGGTAGTATATCGTATAAGGATCAAGTGAACGTAGCATGTAATTGATACCATTACCGATTACTTCGTCGGCATTCAGCGTATCAACATACATCAAATCAAGATACTTATAAATAGCCGAAAAAGTCTCAAGGTTCTTTGCTACATTGAAATTATGCTCCTTCTCCGCAGTGCTTTGTGCCATTACAGACCCGCTGAAAGCAAGTAGCCAGAGTCCGAAAGCCAAAAAACAATTTTCTCATTATATATTATTCGTTTGTTATTTAATACTGTTATAGTGGGACAAAAGTACATTATTATAATGGAAAACACGCCTTCCAACGTACGAAAATAAAGAAAATTACGATTTTATTGAAATTTTCTTCAAAAACATTTGGCTGTTTCAAAGAAACATACTACCTTTGCAACCGCTTACAAGAAATAAGCAATACAAACTGCTTCAGTAGCTCAGTTGGTTAGAGCACCTGACTGTTAATCAGGGGGTCGTTGGTTCAAGCCCATCCTGGAGCGCATCAAAAGGAATTACGAAAGTAATTCCTTTTTTGTTTTTTATACCTTTCAAGAGACTTTACTATTAGTTCTGTAGCAAGATGTGAGAAAAAGATTAATTAGCCTAATTGGGCATATTAGGCTTAATATAATAACAGAAAGTATAGGAAGACAGAAAAGAAAAAGGGTGTATGCACTCCTTTTTAAGAAGACTCATACACCCACTATTATATGTAAGTTTGAAAAGTTGCTCTTACTTTGAGCGCCAAAGACCATGGAGGTTGCAGTACTCACGTGCGTAAACCTCAGTTGCATCAGTCTTAAACTCAGCTACTGGACGGTCTGTTGGCTCGAGATACTTACGGAGAACCTCGTTGTTATTAGTTACCAACTCAATCCAAAGGATAGAGTGTGCCTCTGTCATTGGGTGCTCAACCTCACCAACAGTTACACGGTAGCCACCTTCAATCTTCTCAACAACTGGTACGTGCTTCTCAGTAGCAGCATCAGTAGTATTCTCAACTACATGCTCCATACCAGCAACACCACACTCACCGCCTACTAATACTTCAACGATTTGACCACTCTCTGAACACTTATATAATTCGTTTCGCTTTGACATAATAAATTATTTCTTAATGTTTTATGTCTGCAAAGATATATCTATTTTCCGAAAGAAACAAACTTTCCGCTTGTAAACATTACAAAATTTACATACTTTAAGACTTTATTCGCTACAATGATTACCGTGAATTCAACAAGCAAGTGCAAATTTACTTAATTAGTTCGTAAAAGCAGTCCTGTGGTGTTTTAAAATCTAATTTCTTTCTTGGCCTCATGTTAATTTTCTTTGAATACTTCGTGATTTGTTGCTGGCTGATATGCTCAAAGGTTTCTTTTTTTGGCACGTATTGCCTAATTAGTCCGTTAGCATTTTCTATAGCCCCTTTCTGCCATGAAGCGTATGGGTCAGCAAAATATATGGTAACACCAAGGCTTTTGGCTATCATTTCATGACAAGCGAATTCTGTACCATTGTCAGTTGTAATAGACTTGATATGGTCTTTGAAAGGAGATAGTAAGTGTATTACAGTTCGTGCCAGTTC
>NZ_JH114141.1:146681-333121 GCF_000224595.1 Prevotella sp. C561
TTGCTTGGGCAGTTTCCCAATTATAGTGTCTTCTGACTCCACTATTACGTCTTATCTCACGAGACACTGTACTTGCACTTACATTTATCGCCTTGGCAATATCTTTTTGTTTCGTTCTATTTTGGAGTAGCACAGAAATTGTGTACCTTTGCTCCGAGGTTAATTGTTTGTACATTGCAATGCAAAATTAATTAATCTTTGGGAGACAGAGGTCTCCCTTTCTTATTTTTATGCATTGCTTGTTGATTTTCTTCTCATGGGGGCTTCTCGCCCCCAAACCCCTCGGTGTTTTCAGGTATAGATTATTAAGCTACACCAGCACTTGGGATTGCAGTTCTATGTTGAACTTGCGTACCTTGTATTTACCCAATATCTTACCTTATTAGCAATCAAAAACTTTATCTACTCCCCCCCTATTCCACCATCTTTTACCATCGTATTGATGCCTAACACCAATGGTGTTAACGCCTAACACCAATGGTGCGAACCATGAGCACGCGATGTGCGGAGGGCTAAACACCAAAGAAGTCATCATATAAAGAAGTGTCCTATGACGTTAGAAAAAACATATAAAACAAAAAGTAAGTCTACTTAATGTGATAAGAAGACTTACTTTCTCAAGGTTTATACACCGCTAAATATAGGATATTACATAGAAAAATGTATGCTTTTCTCTTTTTATATGATAGCTTTACTTACTTTACAACTATCTTCTTGCCAGCATGGATATAAACGCCACGCTGTGAAGGCTTACCTGTGAGTCGCTGACCAGAGAGTGTGTAATAATACTTATCGCCCCTGCTCTGTTTAGTATCAACCTCAACTCCCTCAATACCAAGAACTTCGCTCGTCACGTTATTGACTACATACTTACCATTCTCCTTTGTTGATGAGATAACAAGGTAAGACGTTTTCTTCACGCGCTCGATGTCTAAACTTTGATTACCACTGGCATTTGAAGCCGTACCAATACTAAACACAAAGTTCACATAGTCATCTGCTTTTGTGAGCGTATAATCCTTATAGAACCAAGTCTTACCATTCAGGATTGTCTTTGAAGTAACCTTATCACCCGGCCATGACGTTGCTGTGTGCGTACCACCCCATGAATGATAATTCACGTATGCCTTCCAATTCACCTGATCAGCATTCACATAGACACGAATCGTCTCTGGTGTGAAGGGGACTGGAGCCGTAACCTGATAGCTGCGAGTGATAACCTTGCCCACTACACCACCTGCCAACAATGCCACCTTCAAGGTTGTTTCACCCTCAGGGAGAGTTATCTCCGTTCCAGAAGCCACCTGCGCACTCCTTGCCGTTGGTTCTTTACCATCCGTTGTATAAACAAGTTTAGCTCCCGCATTGGCAGACACCGCAGTTAGTTTAACCTTTAAGTTCTCTACTTCATACTGACCACTCGCCTTATCAACCCAAGGCATCTCTGCATCATTAGCCAAATAATAAGCATAGTGATAACCACTCAACAACTTAGTATAACGTGAAGTAGGAACTATTAGTTGGTTAGCATTGTTACCCACAACGACCAAGAGTTTTCCATTCGTACCTGTCACAACATTGGCATAATAATCTTTTGAAGAGCGATAGACCTGATAACTACTCGTATTCGTTACCCCAGCTAACTTACGAGCATCGATCATTGACTTTATTTCCTTTGGATAAGCAAGATAATGAGTATAGAAAACACAAGGTGTTCCAGGCATTGCCAAGAGATAAGCATTGGCTGCTAACGTATCTTTACGGATAGGATCTGGGCTGTAACCGCTCGTCGTACCCCTGTCTTGAACATCATGATTTTCAACAAAGGTAACAGCATATTGCTTATAAGAACCATTATCAATATTAAGCCCCGTAGGTCTTGTATCACTAAGAACACGCCAATCATTCTGATTGATAGCATCACGAACAGCATAGCGGAAAGCAAAGTCGAAGGCTGCACTACGTTTTCCTGTGGCATCAATCCATGCCTTTACCGTATTCGCATTGCCGTCCCAATACTCACCTACAGAGTACTTTACGTTTGCTGCTGTATTATAATCACCAACATGAGAAGCACCAAATCCCTTCACCATATCATATCGGAAACCAGCATATCCGAGGTCGTTAAGCAAATAGTTTTCGTATGCCTTAACAATCTTCTGTACGTTACCACTCCTGTGATCAAGGTCGCGCATACCGCCCCAACCTTCTCCTTCGTCATTGTTCTGACTAAGTTGAGTGCCCGTTTTTCTCGCTTCTGTAGCAGCCGCTCCACCGTCATCATCAGCACAAACATCCGTAGAAAGGTTTTGATAAGTTACTCCCTTATAAACTTCTGCAGGGAAACCAAACCATCCATTATTCGTTCCATGGTGATTGATAACCACATCGGCAATCGTACCAATCTGCTTGTTCTTAAAGGTAGTAATCATACTCCTCAACTCCGCCTCCGTACCGAACGATGAGTTCTGATTGAAGTAATAGAGTGGATCATAACCCATCGACTTCGTTGCAGCAGCCTTACCACTCTGCGGAACCCATACAAGGTCGAAGTAACCCGATAGGTCGTCGGCTTTCTTTTCAAGCACTGTCCACTGCGAATCGTCGAACGAATCCCAATAAAAACCTTGTAACATCACACCGCCATAACTGCTTGGCCAACCTTGTGCCATCGCACAGATGCAACATAAAGAGGCACATAAACTTGTCAAAATACGTTTCATATAGATTTCGATTTTAGTTATCTCTTATTGATAAATACAAAGTTAGTGATTTTCAATACATAATATTGCCACCCACCACACGTCTTTCATTATTTTTCATGCAATCGTTTGCACTTTAAACATAGGTTTATTAAGTAAAGAACTAACATCAGGTTCTCACCCTCATCATCAACCATTTCTGCATAAAACATGCTTAACTTTGATTAAAAAAATAACATTCCAATTCATTACAAAAGGCTTGTAACACCCTTACCGAAGGCTTATAATATAGATAACAACTGCTATGCCTTAAACGAACAATGTATACTAATAACGAAAAAGACTACCATTGAAGAGAGAAGATAAGTCATAATGATATACAAACAGCGTACTTTAACGTTTTTCTTGATAGTAAACAGCTTATTAAAGTATAATCGTTACCTTTGTAATCTAATACAATAAAAATCATTGTTAAGCTTTACATTTCCACCTTCTGAGCTGTAAGAATAGTGTATGATACATGAAAATACTGACATAGAAAGGCTTTTCAAGCGTTATTACCAACCGATGTATCGGGTGGCAAAAGGGATTCTCTACGATCAAGATGAATGTAAAGACGTGGTGAGTGGCGTGTTTGCCAAGGTCTTTGAAGAGGGTATAATACTGCTTCCAGAGACGGAGGAAGGCTATTTGATAAGGGCTGTTCGCAATCGTTGCCTGAATATTATTGCACATAAAGACATACGAGAAAGGACCTCAAAACTACTTTTGAATGATGCAGAGACTATTCTCTCCGAACATGACGAAACCCTACTTGACCGCCTAATGCTACTCATTGAACATTTAGAGCCACCTATTCGTCGTCAGATTCTGCGCCTACGTCATGTGCAAGGACTACCCTTTCAGCGTATTGCCGATGACTTAGGAGTGAGCAGAGTAACTGTGTATCACCATCTTTCAGAGGCTATTAACATCATTAAAAGGCAACTTAACCAAGCAAGACAATGAACAACAAGCAATCAGAAGAGAAACAAAGGATATTCCTCAACATGCTGGATCATCCTGAGAAATACACCACGAAAGAGATAGAAGCACTGCTTGCGGATGAGGAGATAAGCTCGTTTGCATCCAATCTGGCTATGACTAAACGTGCTATGAAACGTCATGAGGAGGAGGACATAGACGTTAATGCCGAGTGGGAACGCTTTTCGATAGAACATTCTATACCACAAAGACGTAACTGGAAGCGGGTTGCGGCATCTACTATCGGTATCATCTTCATATCAGGATTAGCGTTTGCTGCTACAGTTCAGTTGGGTATTCTGCCTTTCTTTGGTAGTAAAGAGGAGGTTGAAACACACCCAAAAACTCCTCATATAACGGCTACAGACTCTATAAAGAAGGCGCAGGCAGAACGCAAAGCAGTTTCAGACAGCCTTAACCGAGTACTCCTTCACAAGACAGATAGTATTCCTCCGCAACCAGTTGTGTTTGAGGATACATCCTTGAAGACTATCGTTGATGCTATGGCAGCATATTATCATGTCGACGTGAAAGTGCTAAATCCAGTATCAACACACATCCGTCTCTACTTCAAATGGGATAGACAGTGTAGCCTTCAACAGAATATAGAACTGCTGAATGCCTTTGACCGCGTAAAAGTTAGCTATTCTGATAACACATTAACAATAGAGTAAAGCTATGGAAAAGTTTCTTATTATTCTGCTACTCCTCATCGGCTCGCATGGAGTATCAGCCCAACGTATCAGTCGACAATATAATAATGTATCCATGGCACAGGCGTTGAAGGAGTTAAACCAACTGCAAAACCGATACACCGTGAACTTCATTTACAACGACTTAGAGGATTTCCGCATCACCACTAACATCAAGAACAAGAGTGTTCCAGATGCTATTGAACAACTCATAGGCTTCTATCCCATCCGAATGACACGTCGCGGAGACGTTATCATGGTGGAATGCACACACAAGACAAGGCGACATCTGACAGGAAAGGTCATTGATGAGACTGGACATCCAGTGCCTTACGCTAATGTTCTACTATTGTCTGTTGTCGACTCCACTACTATATCAGGTGGAGTTAGTAATGAGAGTGGTATCTTCGTAGTACCATTCGAGCCATCAAAGGTCATCGCCCGCATTAGTTACGTGGGTTATAAACCTGTTTATCGTACCTTTTCTACAGAGCAAGCAGGTATCATTCAGCTTCAACCCGATGCCCTAAAGCTGAAGGAAGTGACCATTAAAACGTCCCATCCACTATACAAACAGACCAGTGGAGGGATGAGTATCAACGTCGAAAATTCCCTTTTATCGAAATTAGGAACAGCTATGGATGTCTTAGGACAGCTCCCTCGTGTCACAACCAATGGTGATAATGTGCAGGTGTTTGCCAAGGGTACACCGCTTATATACGTCAATAATCGCAGAATAAGCGACATGAAAGAACTCACGGAACTAAAGTCTGACAACATAAAGAGCGTAGAAGTCATTACAAGTCCCGGCGCGCAATACGATGCACAAGTACAGTCTGTCATCCGAATCAAAACTATTCGTAGGCAAGCTGACGGTCTTAGCTTTCGCAATGATACTCGGATAGAATACAATGGAAAGTGGACAGGTTCGGAGGCAACCAAGTTTACCTATCGAACTAAGCACTGGGAGCTTTTCAATAACCTCACTTGGATGAACTATAAAGACCAAGAGAAGAATTATCTCTGCTCTCAAATACATACCAGTAGAGAGGATATTGAGGCGCAACAACATATCAGATACAAGGCTAACCATAATATCTTTTCCGAAAATATTGGTGCTTCTTACTTGATAAATGATAGCAATACCATCGGTGGAACTTATCGTTATTACACCGACTATCACATGGATGGGTCTATAGATAACAACCAAAACATCTATAAGAATGGTACTTTAAAAGGAACAATAGCACAGAAAGGAGACGTGGAAGTGCGTGTTCCTGCTCGACATCAAGCAGACTTGTATTATGTGGGACGGCTTGAAAAACTTAGCATAGACTTCAATGCTTCTTACATGAGTATAGGCACAAAAGAAAGACATGCCCAATCGGAACACTCCAACGAGTTCCCTAACCGTGAAGTACACTCCACGGGTAATCAACACAGCAACCTCTGGGCAGGGAAACTGGTTCTTAGTCACCCGTTATGGGGCGGAAATATATACTGGGGAACGGAACTTTCCAGCACAAACTCACGTGGAGATTTCAATAACAAAGAGCAGATTGTAGCGGCATCAGAGACCAATATCAAGGAGAGGTATCATGCGCTATTCACTGAATATACCCATTCTTTCGGCAATTTCACACTTAACACAGGACTAAGATATGAGCATGTAACCTCCAACTATTACTCTTTTGGAGTGAAACAAGACGATGCCAGTAAACATTACAGCAATCTCTTCCCTTCCTTTTCCCTATCATGGAATCACGAGAAGTGGAGCTTTCAACTCAATTATAACAGTAAAATCCATCGTCCAAGCTACCGTACTCTGCGCAACTTCATACAGTATAACAATCGTTATGCCTATGAAGGGGGTAATCCGGAACTGCATCCTGAACAGATACACAACGTAGAAATAAACGGGATATATCGTTGGTTGAGTCTCTCGATAGGCTATAAGTACTACAAAGACGTGATGTTCTGGACTCATAAACTATACAATAATCAGGCTATCTCATTCTCTTCAACCTACAACTACGACCATTCTGAGAACCTTTATGCAAGTATCTCAGCTTCTCCTAAGTTCGGGTTATATCATCCAACAGCACAGTTTCATTACATGCAGCAGTGTTTCCACGCACCATCAGACGATGGAACATTAGTGAAGAACAGCCCTTGTTTCATCTTCTCATTAAACAACACGTTTGCTTTCAGTAAGTCTTTCATAGCAAGCATATACTTCAGAGCACGCACGAAGCTGTACGATGGATTCCAAACCATCAATGGATTCGCAAAGACCAATATATTTCTTCGCAAGTCATTCTGCAACGAAAAACTCATATTCACAATCTCGGCTGACGATATCTTCAAGTCCGAACGTGAGCGATGGACGCTTCATGGCTATGGAACAACATTAGACAAAGATTGCTACAACTACTCCCGCGCTGTCTCACTGACCGTCACTTACAACTTTAATGCTAAGCGAAGTAAATACAAAGGTACGGGTGCTGGCAATGCAGAGAAGTCCAGACTGTAACCAAGCAGAACTCATATAACGACATTACCAGCGCATGGTAATGAGAGTTTCAAGACTTGAGACTGTGTGTTTCAGAGCCTGAAACTCTGTGTCTCAAAGCCTGAAACTGTGGGTCTCATGGCTTGAGACAATGCGTTTCATATATTGAAACCCTGCGTTCCATGTATTGAAACCCTGCGTTCCATGTACTGAAACCCTGCGTTCCATGTATTGAAACCCTGCGTTCCATGTACTGAAACCCTGCGTTCCATGTATTGAAACCCTGCGTTCCATGTACTGAAACCCTGCGTTCCATGTATTGAAACCCTGCGTTCCATGTACTGAAACCCTGCGTTCCATGTACTGAAACCCTGCGTTTCATGTACTGAGACGATGAGTTTCATAGACTGAAACAGGAATGAAACATATCTGATACGAGGGCAGATATACACAAGGAGCATGAAAAAAGTGCGTTGGTTAACAACGAACCAACGCACCTTAAATATATAATTAGAAATTCAGAGTCTATGGAACAAGCTCCATTGTGCAGTGTGACTTGCTGTCACAAGAGAGATACAACTTGATGTTGTACTTGCCAGCTGTTACGTTGATATTACCGCCCTTAAAGGTGATATTATCCAAAGAACCACCCCAGTCTAACACCCAATCACTATTCGCACGGAACTTCAACTCACCTGTTGTCAGGGTTACGTTATCAAGTTCCCAGCACTTTTGAGCCGCATTGTAAGTCATTGCTGCATCAGAACTCCAACCATTAGGAGTGGCAGAACCAATGAGACCAACACTATTGATTGCGGTGTAAGTAATGGTTTGTGAGGTCAGATCAAGGTCTACCTTATAGAAACCAGCAGGCTCAGTCATTACGATGTTAGCACCCTTTTCTACAAGATCCTGACCATAGTCAGTACCATTCCAATCCTGTTGGGTAGCAAACTTAAAGCCGTTCTGATTGAGATACATAAAGCCAGTGTACTTGCCATCGGCAGCTGGACTATAGAGCGGATTGCTGAATGACCAACCATTAGCGTCGCCCGACATATAGAGATACTGGGTGAAGGCAGGAGCAACACAAGTGACCTTTGCCTTTACATTCTGCGACAGACTATAGCCCTCGCCACGCTGTAATTTAATCTTATTGGTCACCGCCATGGCAACTTCATGCTGGTCGCCATTCTTACCATACAGGTTCTCTATGGCAGAAACCAGTTCTGTACTCTTCACCTTTCCCGCTTCGCTAACATTCAAGGTTGCCGTCTTATTGTTGTTAGAAAGTACGGCAGTCAAGGTCTGTTCAGCAATAGCATCAGTTGAAACAACTGATGGAGTAAAGAGCAGAACAGAGTCGGCAGTCACCGTATTGAAGTCGATTGCGGGTGCTTCAGCTACAGTGAACTTCACAGAGTTAGCTGTCTCCTCAGCATTAGACTGTGGCTTAGCCCACTCTTCATATTCATTGCTACCACAAGAAGCAAGGAGCAGTGCAGTACTTGCTAAGACTAATATCTTCTTCATATCAATTCTTGTTATTAAGAAGAAGGTGTGCCCTAAGGTTATGCCCATAGGCACACACCCTCTAAAAGGTATCTTTTATTTATTATTGTTTTACGAAAGAATACTGACCAGTGATATCGTTGAAGTAAACTGTGTACGTTCCCTTCAAGTTACGAACGTTCTTGCCACCCTTAGTTGCAACACCGTATGGGAAGTTTTCAGCACCCCAATTTACGTCCCATGTGCCATTGGCAGCAAACTTACAGCCTTCGCCATCAGCACCAGTAGACTTCTCTGTGAATGTCACTGTAGCCTTCCAATCGTGGTTCTCAACAACAGAAGTCTCTGCTGTCATTGGTGTACCACCTGCAACAGTCCAGCCATCGTGCTTGCCTGGCAATGCCATTGAAGTATAGACAGTAGGTGCAGCACCAGTGTAAGGTACAATCTTTAACTTAGGATTCTTTGTATCGAATGTAATCGTATAGTAGCCTGCTGTTGGCACTTTAATATCTGATGAGCCGCCATCGTTATATTTGAAATCACCAAAGCTTGCGCCCTGACCAACCTGACCATCATCCCAACTTGCAGGGTTCTTCTTCAACTTGAAGCCTGCTGTTGACAGATAACCAGTCCAAGAGATAACGCCCTTACCCGTCTTCTTGTCATACTCCTGACCTTCCTGTGGGAGCAATGGTACAACCTGACTATTGCCCCATGACCCATCACCGAAGCTACCACCAACGAGATACCAGGTCTCAACAGGAGCATCAGATAGCTCAACATAATAAGGAGCAACGTTCACTTTAACGGCATTTGAATAGATGGTATCGCCATTAACGAGTGAGTAAACACGTGCATAGAGGTCTTGACTTGCTGGCACATGACCTTCCTCATAACGCTCCATCTTCTCTATTGCGGTCGCAAGTTCGGCTGCGCTAACCGACGTACTACATGTTCCTGTTGGTGTTCCTACTGGTGCGTAGTCGCCACGTTCAGCATCCATATCAACCACCTTGTCGACTGATTTAGTCCACTTATTGGTAGTTGAGAATTGCATACCATACTCGGCAGCTATTGGAGCACCGTATTCTGGCTGTGACCAAGTGAAGTTCAACTTATCAGCAACCTTTAGGTCAACAGTCTGTGCAGCATAGGTAGGAGTATTCAGCTTAAATGTCTTTGGTGTTTGAAGGGTTGGATTATGATCCAAGTCCTTGTCACAAGCAGAGAACAACGCTACACCTGCACACAATAACAATGATGACTTTATTATTGATTTCATATTAATTATCATTTAATCATTTATGTTCTATTCGATTGTTCAATCTTCTTTCTATCCAATACTTAGCTTCTGGTGTATGCCATCAGCTAAGTATTGGCATATACCTTAATTATATCCTTGGTTCTGAACAAGATTTTCGTTGGCAGTCAAGTCAGATGAAGGAATAGGGAAGAGATTGAGGTGAGTATCAAAGTTACGGCCGTTCTTTACGCCACCCTTCCAACTCCAGTTATAGTTAACATTACCTCCAAAGTAACCGAAACGTATGAGTGTTGTGCGACGGAGACCCTCGAAGTAGAACTCACGGCTCCATTCGTCACAGATCTGACGCAGAGAATAAGCGGTATGAGTGGTAGCGTGCGCACGACGACGTACGTCGTTGATATACTGTGCACCATCAGTTGTTGTCGTTCCACCATTCATACGAGCATCAGCCTCTGCATATATCAGATAAGCTTCAGCAGCACGCATGAGGAAGAAATCGGTATCTGGGAAACTTGAGTTATGGCCAGCAGAACCGTCCGTCTTAAAGTTAGTGAACTTACAAACGGCAAATCCGTTGGTAAACACTTTCACATCAGTTTCATTATTACCATTATCTACGTTTCTTCCATCACCATCGAAGAGCGCACGATCATCATCGGCAGCAGCTGGCATAGCGTATGCACCAATATTAGGAGCGTCATTGTTAGGGAAGAACTTCTGTACTAAGTCTGGGCGCATGCGGTTACCACCCCATCCAGCTGCAGTGTTGTTACCCTTTGTAGTAGCATCCTTTATATGCTCGCTGTTGTCATTTGAGCCAGCCATGAGGTAAAGAGTTGTACCGTATGAGGTAGTTGTCTTACCATCTTGGAGGATTGGGAAGATAGCCTCAACAGATGCTCCACTCTCGCCATTATCGCCCATGAAAAGCTGTTGATAAGCACTCCACTGTCCCTTCTTAGTTGTGTAGAGCTTATAAGGAGAGTCGATGACCTTCTTTGCATATAGCTTAGCATTAGCCCAGTCAGCTGTACCTGTATAAACCTCAGCATTCAGATAAAGACGAGCTAAGAGCATCCATGCAGCAGCCTTATCAACACTACCATAGCCAGCAGTTGCTGATGTCTTTGGTTGTGGTTCGCCTAACTTAGGCTCAACATTGGTCTTTAGTTCATCAACAAGCCACTTGTAAAGATCAGCACGTTCAATACGAGCAGGATTACTAGACGATATTGCAGTCGTAAATGGTACGTTACCGAACTCATCCAAGAGGTAATAATAATTCAAAGCACGGAGGAATCGAGCCTCAGCAGACATCTTTTCGTTATAGTCACCATAGTCAGCAAGATACTGATTACAGTAAGTAATACCTGCGTAAAGACGGCTATAAAAACCCTTCAACATAGGATGTGAGGCATCGTAAGTATTGAAGTTAAAGTTAAGAATACCTTCATCACCACCCCAAGCACAGATGGCTTCGTCGGTTGTAAGCTCTTGTGTATTGAACAACTGACGGATATAACCACTCGTACCACCATCTATACCATCGACATCACTATCACCATTAGCTCCTCCATTACCTGCCATTGCGATGGTGGCATAGCACTTGTTTAAGGCGCTTTCAGCCTTTGTATTAACCTTTGTCTTTAGGTTTGGATCAATTGGATTAACATCCAAATCACCAACACAAGAGGTTAGTCCTACAGACAGCATAAAGGCTGCTGCAGAGAATATATATTTAATGTTATTCATTGTAACTACTCTTTAATATGGATTAGAAATTCAAGTTCAGACCCAAGATGAATGATATTGGACGTGGATAGAGGTTATTGTCAATACCATTGAATACCTCTGGATCAAGTCCCTTATACTTAGTAAGACAGAACACATTGTTCACTGTACCATAAACGCGACCAGAGATACCATTCCATGTACCCTGCTTCATGAGGTTACTAAAGCTATAACCAAGTGTAACATTATCCATCTTTAAGAATGAAGCATTCCGTACCCAGTAATCAGTCTGTATAGACTTTGTCTCTGTTGTCTGCCAGTTGTCTGCCAAGACGTCCGTTGGACGGTTAACAAGATACTTACTCTTTGAGAACAACTCAGAGTTTGACATATTGGCAACACTTGCGAAAGCATCATTGTAAACATAGTTACCAAGACTTGCACGGAGGGCAAAACCGAGGTCCCAGTTACGATACTCAAAGCGAGAAGCAAAGCCCATGGTTACTGGAGCAGCAGGTGCCTTGTAATAATACTTATCTGCATCTGTAATCTTACCATCACCGTTGCGGTCAACAACCACACCTTCTATTGGCTTACCACTCTTATCATATACCTGCTGGAAGACGTGGAATGAGTTGACAGCATTACCTACATGCTGTGCCTGAATATTACCACCTGTACCAGCAGAGATACCACCTGTTGGAACAAAATAGTCTGCATCATTACCACCATTAAGGTTAGTAATCTTATTATAATTATAGGTGAAGTTGTAATCCATTGTCCAATTGAAATCCTTAGCGTTCACTGCTAACCAATGGATACTTGCTTCAACACCCGTGTTATACATCGAACCGATGTTACTCATTACCTGGTTACGGAAGTTTGAACCAGCTGACACTGTTGCACTATTAAGTAGATCGCTTGTCTTACGATAGTACCAATCAACGCTACCAGTAAGGCGCTGCTTAAGAATACCCCAATCCAATCCTACATTATAAGAGGTAGTTGTCTCCCACTTCAGACTTGGGTCGTATGCCTTTGGACGTGCTAACGTACCATCGCCATAGACTGGATAGTAAGACTCGATACCTGTATTCATCTCATATACAGCGAAGTAGTTGTAATCGCCAATACCTTCTTGCTGACCAGTCATACCCCAGCTAAGACGTAACTTGAGGTCAGACAACCAATCAATCTGCTTCAATAGGTTCTCTTCGTTCATACGCCAAGCGAAAGCAAATGATGGGAACAATGCCCAATGATCCTTGAAACGTGAAGAACCATCCTCACGTACGGTTGCTGTTACCATATAACGACCATCCATCAAAGACCAGTTTGCACGACCAAAGAAGGATACGAGGTAGTTCTCTGTCGCATAGTCATACTTGGTGCGGTTGCGTTCTGTACCAGCAAGTGTCGCATCGTTGTTTGTCTTTGGGTAGTAGCTCCAATAAGAGTTATGCGTGTTATGCCAGAAATGAGCCCATTCGTAACCTGCCATAATATCGAAGTGGTTCTTCGCTTTATCATTGAAGTCATGGTAGTATTGAGCGTATGCAGAAAGTTGCATATTGCGCTTCAACTGTGTCTCCCATCCGTATGAACCATAATAGGTTGCCTGTGGAGAAGCTGGGTCTACATCTGTATCTTGACGTCCCTTAGCGATATCTATACCAGCAGTAACATGTAAACGGAGGTCTTCAAAGCCGTGTACTTTATAGTCAACATCGGCACTTCCCAAGAAATCACGGCTGATAGCACGGTCGTTCTTTAGGTTAAGAATAGACACAGGGTTCTTTGTTGCCAACGAATAATAGGTCTGTGGCCATGTAGGGTCATTGAGTGCTGTACCAATATCTAACCATTGGTAATAACCTCCGAAATTATCAAATCCATTAGCACGAACAGGCTGTGTTGGGTCGAACTGGCGTGCAGCCTTAATTGCCTCACCATCAGCATAGCGGTTCTTAGTCCACATTCCCTTTGCATTCAACGTCACCTTCAAGTGGTCGTTCAAAAGTGAAGGGTTCAATGTCAGGGCTCCAGTAAAACGTTCAAAGTTAGAAGTTTTGATGATACCCTGCTGGTTTGTGTATCCAGCACTTACACGATAAGGCAACCAATTAGCTGCCTGACCAGAGATAGCTACGTTATGGTCATGTCCAATAGCTGTACGGAAGATTTCATTCTGCCAGTTAGTATTAGCCTTGCCAAGGCGTGCATAAGCTGTTGGAACTTGATTACCATTAGAATCGAGGGTGTAGAGATCAGTACCGAACTTATTTGCTATGAGACTACGATACTCATCAGCAGACAATACATCAAGGTTCTTTGAATTTGTACTAACCGTGAAGCTACCATTATAAGACACCTGCAAACCACGACGTCCTTTCTTGGTTGTAATGATGATAACACCATTTGAACCACGAGAACCATAGATTGCTGTTGCTGAAGCATCCTTCAAAACGTTGAAAGACTCAATATCCTGTGGGTTTACGAGTGACAGAGGATTGCTAACACCCTTAATACCTGTCTGGTCCATAGCCACACCATCAATCACAATCAATGGATTGTTAGATGCGTTAAGAGACGAACCTCCACGAATGCGGATATTAGAACCGCCACCAGGAGTACCACCATCGCTTGTCACACTCACACCGGCAACTTTACCAGCGAGCATATCCTGCGCATTAACGACAAGACCCTTATTCTTGCTGTCTGGCTTTAACGCTGTTACAGAACCCGTAAGGTCACTCTTCTTAACAGCACCATAACCAATAACAACAACCTCATTCATCTGCTGTGCTTGGTCTTCCTGAAGTGTAATTACCATACCATTGGCTGCAGCCACCTGCTGCTTCTGGAACCCAATGTAGGAGATTGTCAAAGTTGCACCCGGCTGTACATTGACAGAGAAGTTACCATCAAGGTCGGTCACAGTACCATTACTTGTCCCATTGATAAGGACAGAAGCACCAATGATTGGCTCACCAGTAGCATCCTTCACCTGTCCCTTTATCGTAGACTGCGCAAAGGCACTAACTGAAAGGAATAGACTCAATAATAGTGTCACCATCCTAACAGGAAATTTGCATTTTACCTGCTTCATCTTTGTTATTGTTAAAGTAATTTATAAATTGATTAAAGTAATATATTCGTTTAGCTCTATCAAAGTTAGGTTAATAGCCGTTTTATGGGCTTACTCTGCTGCAAAGTTAGTTGAGATTAAGCTACTTTATACTATTTTTGCGTTGAATTTGCAAAATAGTAAGCGCAAACGATTGCACAAACAAATATAAAATAAATAAATTGATATAGGTCAACAGATTTGTAAAAAATGTGTATATTTGCGATATAAAACAATGTGATAGACTAAAAACAAGGCTAAATCGCATGAGTGACTCAACCAACATAACAATGAAAGATATAGCACGCGACCTCGGAGTCTCCGTTGCTACAGTCTCTCGTGCGCTCAAAGACAGCCCTCGAATATCTGCTGAAAAGAGAGAGGAAATAAAGAAGTATGCACAAGAACATAACTTCTATCCTAACATCCTTGCAGAGAGTCTGCGCAAGAGTAAGGTACAGCCGATGAAAATTATCGGTGTTATCGTCCCTCAACTCGCCCATTTCTATTTCTCATCTATCCTCTCTGGCATAGAAGAAGAGGCTTCCTCACGTGGCTATCGACTTATGGTTGCACAGAGCAAAGAGAACTATGAGAACGAAGTTAAGATTTGTCGGGCTTTCTCAGAGAGTAAGGTATGTGGCATCATCGTCTCTCAAGCGAAGAATACTACTAAGTATGACCATTTCCAAACACTCTTAGAGAAAGGTGTACCACTGGTCTTCTACGATCGTATCAGTACGGGCGTCAATGCCAGCCGAGTGGTTGTTGACGATTATATGGGTGCCTTCACGGCTGTCACACACCTTATTAATATAGGCTGCAAGCGTATTGCTTATTATGGTACTTCGTTAACAATGGAAATAGCAAAGAACCGCTATAACGGATACTGCGATGCCCTACTAAAGAATGGGATGCATCCTGATGAGCAACTGATAAGGAACTGCGACAATAGAGCAGATGCCGAGCTTATTACTCCAGACGTTATGCAACTTCCTCAACCACCAGATGCGTTCTTTGCAGTCAACGACGACACAGCTATCGGTATTCTCTATTCCTGTAAACGATTAGGGTTTCGTGTGCCTGAAGACGTCTCTATCTGTGGTTTTACTAATGGTCAACGTGCCATTGCCTGCGATCCTATGCTGACAACTGTCGAACAACGGGGAGTACGCGTGGGTGAAGAAGCTGCAAGTATTCTCATCGATCAAGTGGAGGGAAGACTTCCTAAGAATCGTGTGGAGAGACGAGTGGTGAGGACAAGACTCATCCTTAGAGGGACAACAAGGTGAGGGAATCTCTCCCAACCCCTCCGAAGGAGGGGAGTGCTGAGGACTTTATTGGGCATATTAGCCCTATAGGCCTTATAAGCCTAATAGTCCTCTCTTCAAAAGAAAACAAACAACACAAGCTTCGTACACCCTCTTCAGAGGGAGTCAAAGAGGCACAAAAACTAACATAACAATGAAACAAAAACCTAACTTAAGCTTCTGGCAACTTTGGAATCTCAGCTTTGGATTCTTTGGAGTGCAAATTGCCTACGCACTACAGAGCGCCAACATCTCTCGTATCTTTGCAACTTTAGGTGCTGACCCTCATAATCTTAGCTACTTCTGGATACTCCCGCCTCTAATGGGTATCGTCGTGCAACCGATTGTTGGAACACTCTCTGATATGACGTGGACACGCTTCGGACGCCGCATCCCTTTCCTCTTCGTAGGTGCAGCCGTTGCTGTTCTTGTGATGTGCCTTTTGCCGAATGCGGGTTCTTTAGGTATGGCTGTCTCTACGGCTATGATATTTGGTCTCGTCTCATTGATGTTCCTTGACACAAGTATCAACATGGCTATGCAGCCATTTAAGATGTTAGTAGGCGACATGGTCAACGAGAAACAAAAAACGCTCGCCTACTCTATTCAGAGCTTCCTCTGCAACGCTGGCTCTATAGCAGGCTATGTTTTCCCATTCTTCTTCACTTTCTTAGGTATCTCCAACCAGGCTCCATCGGGTGTAGTACCTGACTCTGTGGTCTATTCTTTCTATATCGGTGCAGCCATCCTCATCCTCTGTGTTATCTATACCACAGCCAAGGTAAAGGAGATGCCACCAAAGGTTTATGCCGAATACCATACCGTTGAGAAGAAAGAAGAGACTTCAAAGTCTAATGTCTTCACCTTATTAAAGTTTGCACCATCGACCTTCTGGAAGGTAGGTTTGGTACAGTTCTTCAGCTGGTTTGCCTTTATGTATATGTGGACATACACGAATGGAACCGTAGCAGCCAACTGTTGGGGTGTTGATATGCTTGCACATGATGCGACAATGACAAAGGGTTATCAGGAAGCAGGCAACTGGGTAGGTATTCTCTTTGCCATTCAGGCTATAGGATCAGTAGTCTGGGCAATGGTTCTTCCACAGTTCAAGAATACCAAACTCGCATACTCCTTCTCGCTTATCTTAGGTGCTGCAGGTTTTGTTCTCGCAGCTTTCGTACATGATCAGTACATGATGTTCATTCCATTCCTCCTCATCGGATGTGCATGGGCAGCTATCTTGGCAATGCCATTCACCTTCGTCACCAATGCACTTGAGGGTTATGGGCACATGGGAGCTTACCTCGGACTGTTCAACGGAACTATCTGTATACCACAGATTATCGCCGCTGCTATTGGCGGAGTGATACTTCAGATGGTTGGTTCCGTACAAAGTAATATGATGATTGTAGCAGGTGTTTCCCTCTTCCTCGGTGCACTCTCCGTTGGAATTATCAAGGTGAAGCGGCCTGCATAACAAGGGTAACAATAACTTTTTTATAATCTCTCTGAATTTTAAGGTGTGCTGAAATGCGTTTCAGCACACCTTTCCTTTTGCTTGCCATCGGTTTTCTTTCACCTTATCGGCCCTAAACTGAAATCTAAAGTAGTGTCTAAGCGTTGCCTACATTTAGTTTTCTATCATCTTACCGACGCTAAACAGAAACTTAGGATAGCGTGTAAGACTTGTTTACAGTTAGTTTTCTATCGCCTTATCAATCAACGAGAAAAACATACCCATTAGTATTCTTCATCCCAATCCACCTCTCTTCTTCGAATTATTTTCATGAAAAAAAATATTTTTCTTCATGAAAAAAAATATTTCTTTTCACGTAAATAAATATTTCTCTTCATGAAAAGAAATCATAAAAGACAATGGGTTCGGTAGGAAATAGACGTTATAACTGTCGTAAATCATCATGTATAACCATCAAATAAACATCTTCCTATACGTTCACCAACCATCGTTTACAAGTATTATAGTCCTTATAACAAAGTTTATTCCTCGTTATTCAACCAAGATGCCACAATCCAACTCGAGTTATGTTTGGGCTAAACAACAACGATAAAGACTACCGACACACAAGGGAAAGTTTGTTAGAAAACCGTGAAAACCAAGCTTTATCCATCCTCATAGAGCGACAGTTCATTAGCCATGAATTATCACCAATCTGTCACTATGCAAACGATTGCATATAAATTGATATAAATCATGTGTGTAGGTGTTGCTTTTTCTAATTAATATTATTATCTTTGAAGCAAAATAACTACCCAACTCTATGAACATACAGTTTCACATAGACTACCAGACCTATTACGGTCAAGACCTTGTCTTAAACATCATTACAGGTCATCATAACGGGGCTGTTGAGGCCTCACAGTACAGAATGCGCACGTCAGACGGCTACCACTGGGAGGTAGAAGTGAAGAAGGACGCTAAGCCTGGAACGCATATCGAGTATTACTACAGCATTCTCTGTGGTGATAACGAGCTGCGGAAAGAATGGGGCGTACTCCATCATAAATTAGACTTCGACACAGAACGCAGTCTGACCTATCGTGTTTACGACCATTGGAGTGACATTCCTGACAACGCTTACCTCTACACCTCTGCCATCACCGATTGTGTTGTTGGTAAGAAGGTGGCTAAGTGTAAGCTTAATAACTATAACAAGGCTGTCACACTGAAGGTACGTGCACCACAGTTAGGAGCTACCGACGATCTCTATCTCGTAGGTGCTGAGCCTGCATTAGGTGCTTGGAATGTGAAGAAAGCACTGAAGATGGTACAGCATAACATCAACGAATGGAGTTATACCTTAGATGCTTCGAAACTCGTTGGAGACCAGATTGAGATAAAGTTCCTCATTAAGAACAATGGTAATAATGAGAATATTGTATGGGAATACAGCGACAATCGCACCTTGACATTGCCTACAATGGAGGAAGGCGACGTTCTTGTATATGAGTTGGCAGAAGCAGCTTTCCCACTCCCAGCCGTTCGCGTTGCAGGAACATTGGTCCCTCTCTTCTCTCTCCGTTCGCAGACAAGCTTCGGTATTGGAGACTTTGGCGACTTAAAGAAGATGATTGACTGGGTGAGTATGACCCATCAGCGGGCTTTGCAAATTCTTCCTATCAACGATACAACTATCACACACACTTGGACAGACTCCTATCCTTATAGCTGTATCTCTATCTTTGCCCTCCATCCTCAGTATGCTGACCTTACCGCACTACCTGAGTTGAAGGATAAGGAGCAGCGTGAGAAGTTTGAGAAACTGCGTAAGGAGCTTAACGCTCTACCACAGATTGACTACGAGCGAGTGAACGATGCGAAGACAGAATACCTCCGTCTGCTCTTTGAACAGGAAGGAGAAAAGGTGCTCGAAAGTAGTGCTTTCAAGACTTTCTTTGCTGAGACAGAGAGCTGGCTCGTACCTTACGCACAGTATTCATACATGAGAGACAAGTTTGGCACAGCCGATTTCTCTCACTGGCCAGACCATAAACAATGGGACGAGGCCGACCGTAAGGCGCTGTCTAACCCTAAGGACAAAGCATATAAAGAGGTGGCTTTCTTCTATTACGTACAGTTCGTGCTGAGTAGTCAGCTTAAAGCAGTACACGAATACGCACAGGCTCACAAGATTATCCTTAAGGGTGACATCCCTATTGGCGTCAATCGCTATGGCTGTGACGTATGGACAGAACCACGCTACTTCAACCTTAACGGTCAAGCTGGTGCTCCACCTGATGATTTCTCAGTAAATGGCCAGAACTGGGGGTTCCCTACTTACAACTGGGATGAGATGATTAAAGACGGTTGTCAATGGTGGGTAAGACGCTTCCAGAATATGGCGAAATACTTTGATGCTTACCGCATCGACCACGTCCTCGGCTTCTTCCGCATTTGGGAGATACCTATCCATTCGGTACATGGCCTACTTGGTCAGTTCTCTCCAGCACTCGGTATGAGCCGTGAAGAGGTGGAAGGCTACGGTCTACACTGGCAGGAGGAACTGTTCACAGAACCATTTATAACAGACTGGGTGCTCGACCGTGTTTTCCGTGAGCATGCAGAGGAGGTGAAACAAAAGTATGTTGAACACGTATGGGGCGACAGATACAAGATGCGTCCAGCCTTTGATACGCAGCGAAAGGTGGAGAAAGCATTTGCTGGTAAGACCTCTGATGTAGATATCTGGTTGCGTGATGGACTCTACGCTTTGATTAGTGACGTTCTCTTCGTTCGTGATCACAAGGATCCAAACCGCTTCCATCCACGCATCAGCGTACAGTTCGATTTCATTTACGAAACACTCTACGATAGTGATAAGGCTATCTTTAATAAGCTCTACAACGACTACTACTATCGTCGTAACAACCAGTTCTGGTATCAAGAGGCAATGAAGAAACTACCTAAGTTGGTCAATGCAACTCGTATGCTTGTCTGTGCAGAAGACTTAGGAATGGTTCCTGATTGCGTGGCATGGGTGATGAACGAGCTTCGTATCCTCAGTCTTGAGATTCAAAGTATGCCTAAGAACCCGAAGGTGCGCTTTGGCTATCTCAGTGAGAACCCTTACCGCAGCGTTAGCACCATCTCTACTCACGACATGGCTACCCTACGTCAGTGGTGGGATGAAGACTGGGAACGTACGCAAAACTACTTCAACAGCATGCTACATCGTGGTGGTCCTGCTCCTCACCCATTACCAGGTTGGTTGGCAAGAGATATCGTTAGCCGTCACCTGACATCCCCAAGTCTACTCTGCATCCTCGGTATTCAAGACTGGATGAGCATTGATGAGGAATTGCGTCTGGCTGACCCTAATGCCGAGCGCATCAATGTCCCGTCTAATCCAAAGCATTACTGGCGTTATCGTATGCACGTTAGTATTGAAGACTTGATGAAGAACAAGACATTCAATGAGCAGATAACAGACCTAATCTATCAGGCTGCTCGCTAAAAAGAATAGGTGATGATAGTCGTTATAAGTCCTTATAACGATCCATCATCACCCATCATTAAACACCCAACACCCAATGAAACTCAAATATAACATAGCGGCTTCTGTGGCCGCTTTTATACTCTCACAGAGCGTTGCTGCACAACAACGCTTTAACGAGATGACGTATTCTCCTAACGAAACGACCTTCCGCCTTAACGCTCCCAACAAACCAACGCTTCGCCTTTATGAGTCAGGAAGAGGTGGAAAAGCCTACAAGAAGATTAAACTTACACAGAGTGGCGATAACACATGGACTACTACTGTGAAGGGAGACCTCAAAGGTAAGTTCTATACCTTTGATATCGGACATGGCGAAACACCTGGTGTCTTTGCCAAGGCCGTAGGCTGTAATGGTGGACGTGGTGCCGTTGTCGATATGAAGGAGACGAACCCAACAGGCTGGGAGACCGACCGTCGTGTACCAACTAAGAGTCCGGCAGACCTTATCATCTATGAGTTGCATCACCGTGATTTCTCTATTGACCCCTCATCGGGCTTGATGCACAAGGGTAAATACCTTGCTCTAACTGAGAAAAAGGCTATTGACTATTTGAAGACGTTGGGTATCAACGCTGTACATATCCTCCCTTCGTTCGACTTTGCTTCGATAGATGAGTCCAAGCCTGACGTCCCACAGTATAATTGGGGGTATGACCCATTGAACTATAACGTACCAGAAGGTATCTACTCATACGATGCTAACCTGCCGACACGCCGCATATTGGAGTTTAAACAGATGGTACAAGCATTGCACAAGGCGGGTATCAGGGTGATCCTCGACGTTGTTTATAATCATACCTTCGACCTTGCGAACAGCAACTTCGAGCGTACCTATCCTAAAGCCTACTATCGATACAAAGCTGATGGTACTCCTTCTGATGGCACGGGATGCGGCAATGAGACGGCAAGTGAGCGCCCTTTGATGCGTGAGTATATGTTGGAATCAATGAAGTATTGGGTGAATGAGTATCATATCGATGGCTTCCGCATTGACCTTATGGGTGTGCATGACATTGAGACGATGAATGATATACGTCGTGAACTCAATGCTATCGACCCAGAGATATTTGTCTATGGAGAGGGATGGAGCGCTGGTACGTGTGCTTACCCACATGAGAAGTTGGCAATGAAGGCAGCTATTCCACAGATGCCGGGTATTGCAGCCTTCTCTGATGACATCCGTGATGCCTTGCGTGGACCCTTCTCAGACGACCACAAGCCCGGTTTCCTTGGTGGTGTCACAGGCTTAGAAGAGAGCTTGAAGGCGGGTATCGCTGGTATGATTGAGCACCCACAGGTAGACTACTCGAAGGTAAACTATTCTAAGAAACCATACGCCCTTGAGCCAACTCAGATGATTTCTTATGTTAGCTGCCACGACGACATGTGTCTTGTCGACCGCCTGAAAGCGTCTATTCCAGAGGCTGAATATGACGAGAATGAGCTGATTCGTCTGAATGAACTTGCCCAAACGGCTATCTTCACATCGCAGGGTGTACCATTTATGCTCTCTGGTGAGGAGATGCTACGTGATAAGAAAGGGGTGCATAACTCGTATAATTCACCCGATAGTATCAATCATCTCGATTGGAATAACCTCAAGACTTATCCACAGGTGTTCAACTATTACAGTGGACTCATCAGTCTTCGCAAAGCACATCCAGCCTTCCGATTGGGCAAAGCCGACCTCGTTCGCAAGTATCTTGAGTTCCTCCCTGTACAGGACTGCTTGGTTGCCTTCCGTCTAAAAGACCATGCTGGTGGGGATAAATGGAAGGATATATACGTCATCCTCAATGCTAACAAGGAGCTTCGCACCGTCAATATCCCTAAGGGACAGTACACTATTGTGTGCGCTAATGGCGAGGTGAATGAGGCTGGCTTAGGTCAGATGGAAGGTGGCGAGGTAATGGTTGATGGCCAGTCTGCCCTTATCCTCCACAACTAAGAAGCTGACCTCTCTCCCACTCCTCCCACGAAAGGAGGAGCGCTGACCATTCAGCAGATTATTAATAGCTGTTAGGAATATTGGCCTTATTGGATCTATTAGACTAATAAGGCCAATAAGCTCAATCCAACAGCAGAACAAATCACCTATTATAAACCTCTAACAAATGACGAACTATCCTACTCTTTCACACTTTCAAAAGATTTGGAAAACGCTTTTATTCTTACTTCTTTTATCAACCTCTATGACCGCTCAGAATAGTACGGCAGCTCCTAAGAAAGCCAACAACCGCACAGCTTCACCCGACGTAACCCGCATTGACCCTACCAACTGGTTTGCTGATATGCAGGACCCGACGCTGCAGCTGATGGTGTATGGCAAGGACATTAAGTTTGCAGACGTTACAACAGACTATCCTAATGTAAAGATTGACTCGCTCGTACGCCTCGACTCACCTAATTATCTCCTTGTTTATCTCAACTTAAAAGGTGCGAAACCGGGTGAGATAAACCTCACCTTCTCTAATAAGAATGGTAAGAAGACTATTAGGAAGTACCAATTAAAGGCACGAGAGATGGCTGGTGCTAATCGTAAAGGCTTCGATATATCGGATGTTCTGTATATGATGATGCCCGATCGTTTCGCTAATGGTAACCCAAAGAACGATGTAATCAAAGGGATGGAAGACCAGCTCTGCAACCGCAATGAGCCAAGTCTTCGACACGGAGGCGACCTTGAAGGACTCCGCCAACACCTCGATTATTTCACCGACCTTGGTGTTACTGCCCTCTGGCTCACCCCTGTATTGGAGAATGATCGCCCTGCCGATAATGGTAAAAACAGTACTTACCATGGCTACGCTACAACCGACTACTATCGTGTTGACCCTCGCTTCGGTACGAATGAGGAGTATAAAGCGCTCGTAAACGAATGTCATAAGAAGGGACTAAAGGTAGTCATGGATATGATCTTCAACCATTGTGGAGACTATCACCCATGGGCTAAGCATACACGCATTGATGAAAACGGCAAGACAATCAAAGACTATCCATCAAAGGATTGGTTTAACAGTCCTAACTATGGGCTTCAGACAAGTTATAAACTCACTCCTGTTCTCGACCCATACGCCAGCAAAGTAGATATGGCAGAAACTGTCGACGGATGGTTTGTACCCTCTATGCCTGACCTCAACCAGCGTAATCCGCACGTTATTAAGTATCTGATTCAGAACTCTATTTGGTGGATTGAGACCGTAGGTATCGATGGAATCCGTATGGATACTTATCCTTACGCAGACCGACAAGCCATGGCTGATTGGATGAAAGTTCTCAACAAGGAATATCCTAACTTCAACACCGTTGGCGAAACATGGGTAACAGAACCAGCTTATACGGCAGCTTGGCAGAAAGACAGCAAACTCTCTGACATTAACAGCAATCTAAAAACGGTGATGGACTTCGCCTTCTTCGATCGTCTTTCGCAGGCAAAGAACGAGGAAACAGATGATTGGTGGAAGGGATGGAACCGCATTTACAACTCTCTCTGCTATGATTACCTCTATACTGAGCCATCTTCTGTGATGGCATTCATTGAGAATCACGATACTGACCGCTACCTTGGCAACGGCAAGGACTCAACAGCTTTAAAGCAGGCGTACGCTCTCTTGCTGACAATGAAGCGTATTCCACAGCTCTATTATGGTACGGAGATTCTGATGAACGGTACGAAAACGGAAACAGATGGCAATGTACGACAAGATTTCCCAGGTGGTTTCCCAGGCGATAAGGTCAACAAGTTCACACATGAAGGCCGTACCAAAGCCGAGAATGCTATGTTTGATTGGACCAGTCGCCTACTCCATTGGCGACAGAACAACGATGTTATCAACAAAGGAACACAAACACAATTCATCCCTCACCATGGTGTTTACGTACTCGCCCGACAATATAATGGGAAAACAGTCCTCACCATCCTCAATGGTAAGAAAGCTGACAACCAAGTCGATGTAACCCGCTATGCCGAAGTGATAGGCTCACATACAACTGCAACCGATGTCCTTACAGGTGCTACTGTAGACCTCACAAAGAACATACCTTTGACACAACGACAAGCAATGGTGCTCAGTTTCTAAATCCTCCTGCAAGTTAGAAGGATTACTTAATTGTTGCTTACGTATTAGACAATAGCACAAAAACTTTTCATACACACAATATATAGGCAATAGCTACCTACTATCTTTGGTGGCTATTGCCTTTATTTTTCTTTCTTATCGAGTAAATATAGCCTTCAAACATACCAAGAACTTATTACAAACACTATCAATTTTAGGCACAAATAAGAGAAGAACAAAAAAGAAATGACCTATTAATAAAAAGGCTACCGACTTGTATTATTCATAAGAAAAGATTATCTTTGCATCGAATGGTAAAACATTTATATATCATAGCAGGATGTAATGGGGCTGGAAAGACAACAGCTTCTATGACAATATTACCAAAAACTCTTTTGGTAAAGGAGTTTGTCAATGCTGATGAAATAGCAAAAGGATTGTCACCACTCAACCCTGAAGGTGCAGCCATTGAAGCAGGAAGGTTGATGCTTCAACGAATAGATTACCTCTTAAGCAAAGATGAGTCATTTTCTATTGAAACAACACTTGCCACTCGATCTTATATTAAACTCATAGAGAAGGCACATCAAAGAGGATTCATAGTCAATCTCTTATTCTTTTGGCTACCATCACCAGAGCTTGCAAGCATACGTGTAACAGAAAGAGTAAGAAATGGCGGACACAACATTCCTAAAGACACAATATACAGAAGATATGTATTGGGAATATCAAACCTATTTAACTTGTTTATGAATAAGGTTGATATATGGTCAATATATGATAATAGCATACAGCCTAAAGAGCGTATTGCTTTTGGAGGAAATAGTATAAGAACCAGAATTAGTAATGAAGTAAAATTTAGAAAGATAAGAAGTTATGTCAAATAAAGAAATAGAAGCCTATTTAAAAACGATTGAAGAAGGGTTTATTGAGTCAGAACGAATCTTGTTAAAAGAGAAAGCTGCCAAAAATGAACCTGTCATCAATTGTGATGAAAACGGTAATATTGTTAGCATTCCAGCGAAAGACATTATTGCCAGACACCGTCAGTATCAATAAAAAGACTATTATCATCCAATAAAGGCTATCGGAGTTTCCGATAGCCTTTATTGTTTATTTACACACGAACTTCACTACTCTGACATTTAAATCATCACAAAACAATAGTGGATAAAATACTTTAAAACGTAACAGTCAGACCTACAGAGAGAGCTGTTTTGCCTTGATAGATGCGTCCATGTTCCACATCATCGCCAAAAGTCTTGAAGAGATTCTGCCGTACCTGCCCATAAAGTCCGAACGTCTCACTGAAGTTATAGCGCACACCTGCCTGCAAACCAACTGTTCGTAAGCCGACGGAAGCACCACTATAAATATCCAGTACGGATGGTAGTTTCAGTACTTCAGCCCAATGATAGTTACCCGTCAGACTGAAGTCATACCCCATAAAGCCTCTATCACGTCCCTCGTCATAGTCCTTCACATTGACATAAGTTAGCTGTCCACCTACTGAAACGAAGTCGCTAAGCGCATAATCACTGCCTAACTCTATACCAGACCGTCCTCCAATATTGGCATAACCTGCATAAACCTTAATATCTCCTTCTCCGTCCCACGCCTGTGCCTGTGCGCTATGCGGAACACAAAGCAGACAACCAAGCAGTAAAAGCCATTGAAAGAGACGGAATTTATCAATATTTCTCATCATCTTCATAACTCGATTACTTTATTGTATACTTTGTAACAGCAAACACTTTACGGCGTTCACCAGTCTTAGAATTCTTCACCACCTGCGTTCCATAGACGAGGAAGTTATCTCCATACCAGTGCTGAGAATTAGAGTAACGCATCTTCTTAACATCTTCGTCTTCGTTATCCGTTTCTATAATCTCCGACGTACGGTCTTGAATCACATTTCCATCCGCATTTCTAAAGAGCTTTGATACCAGTCTGTTCTTATCAGTAAAGAGAAGATTCACATTGTTACCCTGCATACTTGCAGAAACAAAATGCTTCACATACATCGGCATGAGGCGTGGTTCCATAGGGAAGCATTCGTCCCAAAGCAGATTACCTGCAACATCAAACTTTGCAAGAACAGCGTGTGTATAGTTATAACCAGCGAAGGTTGTAATCATTGTATTACCAACCCAGGTTGTACGATAAACTGGATAGTAAGCCTCACCAAGATAGAAGTAATCCTTACCATCCGTCATAATACGATGAGAAGCCATCAGATACTTCAGCGAATACTCCTTACCAGCCTTCTCTGCCTTTTCCTTTCTGCGTTCAATCTTTGCTTGCTTACGGTCGCTCATATACTCCGTAAAGTTCTTCAACTTTAAGAAGTTATAGAACTTAATATTATTAAACTTATCGTCTTTCAGCTCTGAGAAGAAGATACCTTCAGCCCCACCTTTCTTCGACTTAGAGTAAGTTCCTGTGACAAAGAACCTATTTCCAGCCTTTGAGACTGATGCCGAGATGATTCGTTCAGCAATATCAGCAGTGAGATTGTTTGCTCCTAACTGATTACCCTGCATATCTAAACGAAGCAGATAGACATCGGTCTCTACTCCTACCAACGCATAGATAGTATTGTCTATCACGGTATTTTCAAGCACAAAGATATTCTTATCCTTCACTTTTGGGAAGTGAATATCAGTAAATCGACAGTTACCCGTCTTCAAATCAATGATACCAATGCGGTCTAATTTCTTCTGTGTTGAACTGAAAACGACTGATCCATTCGCAATAACAAGATTTCTCATCGACCCTTTACGGGTATATTCACCATCCGTTGTGGTTATTTTATGTGTTGCAGGATTGAAAGCAACGATCATAAACGAACCATCCTTCTGGCGCAGAACAGTATAAAGCACACCACTCTCAACCACATCTGAATAGAAATACATACCCTTATCAATCAATATTGAATCGGTACTTATCAGCTTCATTGCGGTTGAATAAAATTCTGTCTTGAAGTAACGCTTACCCTCTTTGCTGTCCTTAGCAAACGACTGAATGACCAGTCCCTTGTCATCCACAGGCAACACGACCTGATCTTCATAGTCGGCACGGTGAGGATACTCTATTCTTCCTGTCACCTGAGCAGTCATACTCATCACCTGAGAGCACAACGCAATAACACATAATAGCAGAGTTCTCATAATTACTTTATCGTTAATAGTTAATGATTAAGATTGTCTTTATATTTAAAAAAGCGATCTAAAAGTTCGTTACACTACATAATTTTAGGCTCTCTTCATCCTCCTTTTAGAGTTTTAACTTACTGAACACAAAAGTACATTTTTTATTGGATAGTTACAAATAAATCAAAGAAACTTTCACTACCTCCCATTATTTTCATCCAAATTAACCTAATCTATTGACCATAAAGAGGTTTTGAAAGATTATTGCATACAACTTATTCACCCCTTAAAAAAGTTTTTTAATAGATATACAAGGTTCTCCAGAGCCATGTAATGATAAAGGCTCTCTAATAATAGATACTTATTCAAAGTATACAAGAATAAGTTTTATTTTTGTTTGCTGTCACATTTAACATTTCATGTAAGCCTACTGTAAACTAAACAGTTAGATGATGACTTTGAATGACAGCAGTGACAGCAACTTTTGTTTTAGATAAAAAGAAATCATATCGAATACAGACTCAGCGCATTGGCAGAGTCCTCAATTTCCATGAACATTTCAAGCTGTTTAGGGAGCAACGAAAGACAGAAATAATAAAGTAGAATGACCATGCCAAATGAGAAGTCGGATAACTCATCTATAAACACAACAGAGAGGCAGTACAAACGCTCTTCTCGCTGCTTTTATACATCCTTCTCCCTATTCAACATCATACACCTTTAACAGTTTCATGAGTTTCTTGAACTCGGAGGAGTATTTTACTCCGGTCTGTCCCCAGTCATATTGATATTGAACACTCTTTCCCGGATAATAGAAATAGATGTAGAGTCCACCCATATCACTGCAATGGTTGTTATCTACTACAGCCACAATGTCCTTTGCAGTACCCTTGACGTATATATCGTCAATAAGATATTTCACTCGACGACCATTGGCGTCACTAAAACGAACAGTTCTGACAGTGTCTTTACCATCGTCAGATGCAAATACAGATCGCGTACATTTCGTTACAGTTCCATTCTTATATAACATCCAATAATCCTCCGTAAGATGTCTACTAAAGCCGGGATCACGTCCAATAAGAACGGAGTCATACGTGCTGAGTGTATCCTTTTCCTTGATACTACCTCGATTACCTTCTGTACAACTGACGACTGCGAAGGCAATTATTCCACATAACCATAATAATTTATTCATTCTTCCTAAGATTAAAAAGTCAGACGTTATCAATCTATCTTACCAACAATATCGAAGAGTAAGACGCAGTGAACCCGTGCGACTATCGGCCGTAACCTACCCTTCATATATCTTTCACAAAAGTAAGCATTAATATTCTTGTTTCCAAACATTGCTCAACAAAAACCTTTCTGACCCGTCTTTTCTCTATCTACCAACACGACTTCAGCCTTTCAATAAGCGTCGACTTAGATAGGACGTCGCCCTCATTATGAGCCTTTCTCCTCGTCTTCTACTGTGGTAAAAAACCATCTTTTCTTACTCTCCTACAAACGACTACCCCACTACTTCACTGCGCTTTCGAAATTATTTTCATGAAGAAAAATATTTATTTACGTGAGAAGAAATATTTTTCTTCATGAAAAAAAATATTTCTTCTCATGAAAAAAAATCGAGAGATCCAATGTTCAAGGTATAAAAAGGTAGAAGGCTGCCCTCATTAGGACAGCCTTCTGTATCATATTTAAGATTTGCTTACAATCTAATTAGCCTATGACTGGAAGACAATATTAACTGTTGTCTTGCTCTTAACAGGCCTACCATTCTGCATAGCAGGGTTCCACTTAGGCATATTGTTAGTAAGACGAACAGCCTGTTCTTTGTAGTATTCAACGCAGTTGTCCAATACTCGCTTCTGTTTCTCAGCCTCCATCTTCATGAAATGCTTGCTTGTTCCCTTCACGTTCTTCACCTCTACGACGCGAGCACCAGTGACTGTGCCATCCATCTCAACGTTGAAGACGACAGTCATCTCGGCATGCACCTTTGAACGGAGCGACTGAATGCTACGCCGCTGACTCTGTGCAAAATAGTTATTAATAGCTTCCTGACCACCTTCAAAGGTTGGGAGCACTTCAGTCTTACTAACCTGTGGAGTCAGAGAAAGGGACTCTAACTTCGCTTTCAGCTTACTTATCTCCACCGTACCCATAACTATTTTACCCTCTGGGTCGATGAGATACATTGAAGGAATCCAATCTATCTTATACAACTTGTCGATAACTGTGTTCTTCCTAAACTTCTTCAGCTCGCTCACCTGTGTCCAGTGCATCTGATACTTACCCCAGTAAGTCTGCGCCCAAACCTCACGATCGGTGTCAAAAGAGATACCAATAAACTGCACTCCATAGTCACGGAACTGCTCGTAAAGCGCCTTCATTGCCGGAATATCACGTCGACAGTCTGGACACCAGCTTGCCCAGAAATCCAATACCACGTAGCTACCACGATACTGGCTCAACTTTATGTCCTTAGCATCGTATGTCTTCAAGTTAAACTCAGGCGCACGTGTGCCCGGCTTGAGCATATTCGTGGCATACTTAGCATCTAAATCCTTAGTCTGTTCGACGTTTGTTGTCTGCGCAAAAGCCATTGGTGCTGACATAAGAAACGCACTAACAATGGCTAAAAGAATTCTTTTCATATCTAATCTGATTCTGTTTTCTTTTTCTATCTACCAATAATAACAATGGACTTTACAGTTTTTAGTACTCCTCTCAGCTTTCAGTAGTGTTGCAAATATACGACCTTATTTTGAATAACGCAAGTACATTATTGTATTTTTTCTATGGTTAATGTCTGGTCACAATAGTCTACTACAGCCGGACGGTGGGTGATGAATATCACTGTCTTATCATGATTAGAGAGGATATTACCCAAGAGTTCACGCTCAGTATGCGGGTCTAAGGCCGATGTAGCCTCATCGAATATCATGATACTACGGTCGCGTAACAACGAGCGGGCTATGGCGATGCGTTGTGCCTGTCCTTCACTGAGTCCTCCTCCCTGCTCTGAACAGAGGGTGTCGAGGCCCAAGGGGAGGTGAAAGACAAAGTCAGCACAACTCTTCTTTAGTACTTCTATCATCTCTTCCTCCGTTGCATCGACCTTGCCAAGGAGTAGGTTCTCACGGATAGTACCGCTAAGAAGCGTGTTACCCTGTGGGACATAGACGAAATTAGTACGCATTAATGGTGTCAACTCCTTGCTCTCTTTGTCATTGTAAATCTCCACAGAGCCTGTATTAGGCTTCAACAAAGCAAGGAGCATACGTACAAGGGTCGTCTTACCAGCCCCCGTCTCGCCAAGAATAGCCGTACAAGAGCCTGGATAGAAATCGAAGTCAAGATTCTTTAATATCTCCCGTTCGCCATCATCATACCGATAACTAACCTGACGAAGACGGATGCCACAAGGGCCAACAACCTCTATAGGGTCTCCTTGTTGCTCTAATGGGTTCTCTTCAAGTTCCATGAGTCGCTCTGAGGCGGTGAACACTGAGACGAAAGCAGGAACCAGTTTCGTGAGCTGACGAGCAGGACTTTGGATTTTATTTACTAATTGTAAGAAGGCCGTCATACCGCCAAATGTCAACGAATGAGCCGACATTCGGAGGGCTGCCCACGTAAAAGCAACAAGATAACCAAAGGCAAAACCAAAGTTCAAAACGAGGTTTGAGAATACAGAAAACTTCGTTCTTCGCACTACCTTACGGCGCAACTCGTGTTGAGTTCCCTCTAACTTACCAACGATAATATCGTCACTTTCAAGTGTCTTGATGAGCATTCGGTGTTGAATAGTTTCTTGTAAGACACTCTGAACCTTGGAGTCTGAGTCGCGAACCTCGCGTGTCAACCGTCGCATCTGGCGTACATAGACCTTACTAATAAGAACAAACAGCGGTATCATAACAACGATGATGATGGCAAGACGCCAATCCATCGACATCAGATAGAAGAAGGCTCCGAGGAACATCGCCAATGTTGAGATTGAATTAGGGATAGTCTCTGTGAGGAAGCTCACCACGTTAGCAACGTCAATCTCCAGTCGGTTGAGCACGTCACCACTGTGATGACGCTCCTTTCCGTGCCACTCAGAGCGTAGAATACGGTCGAGCATGCGCTGTTGCATACGGTTCTGTGCCTTGATACCTAATAGGTTTCTCACCCAAACAGAGGCTATATTCAATGCGAAATCACATAGTATTAAAGCCCCCATAATGCTCACTGCCACATAGATGCTGCCTTCTCTGGCATGAGAAGCCACGTCAATGGCATGCTGAACAGCCCATACAGTAGCCAAGGAGACGCCTACGCTGAGAATACCTATCACTGCATTCAATACAGCCTGCTTACGATTACCACGCCAGGCATTCCACAACCAGCGGAATATCTGCTTACTTGTGTAATGCGTTTCAGGGATTTGAAAGAGTTTCTTTATCTTGTTTAGCATTATTGTTTCTTATCTTTAATTTTATTGATAGCCTTGAATAAATAGCCTTACTAGCCTCTCTAGGATAACTAGGGAAACTAGGATAGCTAAGAAAACCAGCCTAACTAAAAAGCCATTCACCGCCTTTTCTCACTAACAACCAGCCTTCCTAAAACTGGCGTGTATCCGCTCCCCACATCAACTTCTCGCGTAGTGTTGAGAAGAAACGCTGCCCATAGACCTTCACGATACGCACCTTATGGGGCGCTTTCCTTATCTTCAGCGTCACACCCTCGCTGAGTTTCTCTGACCGACCGTCCACAGCTGCAAGGAAATTATGGCTTCGGCTCTGTACTTCCAACTTTATCTCAGCCTCATCACTGATAACGATTGGACGAATATTCAGACTATGTGGGGCTACAGGAGTCATACTTAAAATACCCGATTGAGGTACGATAATCGGACCACCAACCGACAATGAGTAAGCTGTTGAGCCTGTTGGCGTACTGATAACAAGTCCGTCTGCCAAATAAGTTACCAAAAATTCGCCATTAACACTTGCCTTTATCGATATCATCGCAGCATTATCACGTTTCAAAATTGCAATATCGTTCAAGGCAAAAGGGCAGTTCTCGAGAGCTTTCCCGTCTGCTTCAAGTTGGATAACAGCACGCTCCTCGATCTCATATCTTCCTTCAAAGACATTATTAAGTACGTCTTTAATTTCTTCTGGAGCAACATTTGCGAGGAAACCTAACCGTCCCATATTCACGCCAATGATAGGTATTTGCTTGGGACCAACCTTACTTGCTGCCTTTAGAAAAGTACCATCGCCACCTAAGGAGATGACATAATCGACATCAAAGTTTACCCCCTCGAATACACCCGCTATAGAAATCGACTTCTTAAGTTCTTTTTGTAGGCTATTATAAAAGTTCTGTTCAATATATACATCAGCCTCATGCGCCCCCAGATAACCTAAGATTTCAGTTATCTGATGCGAGTCAAAAGCCTTGGAAGCATTGCCGAAGACAGCAAAACTAAGTTTCCTTTCTGCCATAAAACGGTATCTTTTTTAATTCTTTTAGTCTTACAAGCCACACAATACCATGATTATTTAGTATATTTGCAGACACTATTCATTTGCAAAAGTAAAGATTTTAATTGGATTTATTACTTAAAAACAAAATAATTATGGCTAAGGTATATGAGTTTCTGGCTAATGGTTTCGAAGAAGTAGAGGCTTTAGCGCCTGTTGACATCCTACGTCGTGGAGGCATAGAGGTTAAGATGGTTAGCGTGACAGGCAGTAATCTCGTTGAATCATCACATGGTGTTGTCGTTAAAGCCGACCTCCTTTTTGAGAACATAACCGACTTCTCGGATGCAGACTTACTGATGTTGCCTGGCGGTATGCCTGGTTCAAAGAACTTGAACGAGCACGAAGGCGTACGCAATGCCCTCAAAGAGCAGTTTGAGAAGGGTAAGCGCGTTGCTGCTATCTGTGCTGCTCCATTGGTGTTAGCATCTGTTGGCTTGTTAAAAGGTAAGAAGGCAACCATCTATCCAGGTATGGAAAGCTACTTAGGTGAGGACGCTGAGTACACAGGAGCACTTGTTCAGGAGGACGGAAACGTGACAACTGGCGCAGGTCCTGCCGCTTCCTTCCCTTACGGATATAAACTTCTAAGCTATTTCCTACCTGCTGAGAAGGTGGAAGAGATAAAGAAGGGTATGATTTACGACCGTCTTCTTAATTCATAAACCATATTTTATAGCGTAGAACAGTGGCTCATATTACGTCAAAATATGCCATCATCGTTGCTGGCGGAAAGGGCTTACGAATGGGGGCAGACATCCCTAAACAGTTTCTTCCTGTGGGTGGAAAGCCTGTCCTCATGCACACCATTAGCCGCTTCCATGCCTACGACAAGGACCTAAAGGTTATCCTCGTCCTACCGAAAACACAACAAGCTTACTGGCAGGAGTTGTGCGAACAGTATCATTTCGACGAGGACTATCAGTTAGCTGATGGTGGTGCAAGTCGCTTTCAGTCGTGTAAGAACGGCATATCAATGATTCCTACCGATGCTGTTGGCCTTGTTGCCATCCACGACGGAGTGCGTCCTTTCGTCTCCTGTGATACCATCTCACGCTGCTTCGATACTGCTGAGACAGCCAAAGCGGTTATCCCAGTGCTGCCCGTTACGGACACCTTGCGTTTTATCGGTGACTCTCTTAGCGGAAGAAATGTACAGCGTAGCGATTATAAGACGGTACAAACGCCACAGGTCTTTGATATCCAACTTATCAAAAAAGCATACGAACAAGAAGAAAGTACCGATTTCACCGATGATGCGAGCGTTGTTGAACGACTCGGACAAGTGGTGACAATGGTGGAAGGCAATCGCGAGAATATTAAAATAACTACTCCGTTCGACTTGAAAGTGGCTGAGGTTCTTTTAGAGCTATAGGCGTTATACTATGTTCATAACCTCGGATAGAAATTGAAGAGTGGCTACTAACGGACGAAAAAGACAAGTGGGTGGAGGCGTAAGAAGGATGTTTTATCCTGATAGACAGTATTATAAAAGGACAAGGGATATGGGAGTAAGACGAGTGAAAGGCTCTACGGCCGAATTATCTTCATGAAAAAAAGAAATTATTATCATGAAAAAAAATATTTCTTGTCGTGAAAAAAAATATTTCTTGTCATGAAAATAATTCGCAATAAGCAAAGGACTATATAAAAACCAGGACTGAACAACGGTTTTATTCACTCATCTCGCTACCCAAAGAGAAGACTTTATCCCTCCGCAGAGAGGCCGATTAACAAGTTTACCCATTGTTGGTTGCTATAGAAAAAACAAACATCAAGAATCCTAAACACGGATTCTAATACCCCAATTCAGAGTAAAACGAATGGATATACTATCGCAAGACATAATGTATTTACCCGGTGTAGGACCGCACCGAAAGGAGATTCTGGGCAAAGAACTTGGTATTCATACCTATAGAGATTTGTTAGAATACTTCCCATACAAATATGTTGACCGTACAAAACTTTATCTTATATCAGAGCTTTCACAGGATATGCCATTCGTACAAATCAAAGGGAAGATCCTTAGTTACGAAGAGGTTGAGATGGGGAAACGCAAGAAACGAATCGTTGCACACGTCACTGATGGCCATGGAGTAGTTGATATTGTGTGGTTTAACGGTACGAAATATATCTATCAAAACTATCAAATAAACAAAGAGTACATCATCTTTGGGAAGCCTAACTACTTCAATGGTAGGTTCCAATTCACGCACCCTGACATCGATGATGCGGGTCAGTTGCAACTCAACGACATGGGTTTACAACCTTTCTACATCACAACAGAGAGGATGAAGAAGGCTGGTATCACCTCACGTGCAGTAGAGAGAATGACGAAGATGCTTATCAGTAAGCTCACAGAACCATTAGAAGAGACACTCCCACCCTTCATCACCTCGCATCTACATCTTATCTCTCGGGATGCTGCCCTGCGCAAGATTCATTACCCAAAGTCGGTTGATGACACCCAGCGTGCCCGTGTTCGCTTGAAGTTCGAAGAGCTTTTCTACGTACAACTAAATATCCTCCGCTATGCCAGCGACCATCGACGCAAGTACCGAGGCTATATCTTCAATCGCATTGGAGCACAGTTTAATTGGTTCTACACCCATAACCTGCCCTTTGAACTTACTGGTGCACAGAAGAGAGTGATGCATGAGATACGCGCAGATATGGCAAGTGGGCGACAGATGAACCGTCTGTTGCAAGGTGATGTAGGCTCTGGAAAGACGCTCGTTGCCCTGATGTCCATGCTGATAGCCATTGACAACGGTTATCAGGCATGTATGATGGCCCCTACGGAGATACTGGCAGAGCAACACCTACAGACTATCAAGGAGTTTCTTAAAGGCATGAACCTCCGCATAGAACTGCTGACAGGTATCGTGAAGGGTAAGAAGCGGAAGGAAGTATTGGATGGTCTCTTGGACGGATCAATAAATATTATTGTAGGGACACACGCTATCATTGAGGATAAAGTGCAATTCCAACACCTCGGAATGGCTGTCGTTGACGAACAACACCGCTTTGGTGTGGAGCAACGAGCTAAGCTATGGAGCAAGAGCGAGAACCCTCCTCACGTGTTGGTCATGACTGCCACGCCTATACCCCGTACCCTTGCAATGACCATCTATGGCGACCTTGACGTCTCAATCATCGACGAGTTGCCACCAGGACGTAAACCTATACAAACGATCCACAAGTATGATGACCAGATGGCAAGCCTCTATAGCGGTATAAGACAGCAGATACAGCTGGGCCGACAAGTCTATATTGTCTATCCACTCATCAAAGAAAGCGAGCGAATGGACCTCAAGAACCTTGAAGATGGGTTTGAGTTTATGCGCAACGTCTTCCCAGAGTTCGAGCTAAGTAAGATTCATGGAAAGATGAAAGACAAGGAGAAAGAGGTGGAGATGCAGAAGTTTGTCAGTGGACAAACGCAGATTCTCGTTGCTACAACAGTGATAGAAGTAGGTGTAAACGTGCCCAATGCAAGTGTTATGGTTATCCTTGATGCCCAGCGTTTCGGCCTGTCTCAGCTCCATCAGTTGCGTGGCCGCGTTGGTCGTGGGGCCGACCAAAGCTATTGCATACTTGTCACAAACCACAAGCTCACCAAGGAGACACGAAAACGCATTGATATTATGTGTGATACAAATGATGGGTTTGAGATAGCAGAGGCCGATCTCAAGCTACGTGGACCAGGTGATTTGGAGGGTACACAACAAAGTGGTATCGCTTTCGACCTCAAGATTGCCGACATAGCTCGTGATGGTCAGATTGTACAAATGGCAAGAGAAGAAGCGCAGAAAATTATTGATGACGACCCAACCTGCCAAAAGATAGAGTATAACCTACTATGGGAGAGGCTCAAAGCGTTAAGAAAGTCTAATATTAACTGGGCCGCTATTTCATAAAAAATAACACCCCCAAATAGGCCTCAAATGCCCTGTTTTAGCGACTTGACATAAATCATGTGCAGGCAAAAATACGTAGTATTCCTTTGTTAAACAGGCTAAAAAAATGGGCAAACTGCAATTTATTCTATATTTTTTCGTTATCTTTGCGAAGTCTTTCGGTAAAAAGTTACCTTCTTGTTAAGGTCCTTCAATGACTTTACCGATAGAAAGGGATATGAAAATCTGTCCCGTGCCGCAAGGCATCCGAGTATAGAAATAAAATAACTTGATTATGACTTTTAAGAAAATAGTTAGGACTTTCGCACTAACAACACTCTTAACTTTGACAGCAAACTCAGCAAACGCCCAAGACCTACTTGCCCGTCAGGCACCTATCGACCGCCGTGCAAAGGCATTAGACACAATGGTCATCAACCGTCTTCGCGAAGCTGAAGAGATTGAAGAACCATCATCAGAACTCTACAACGATTGGAATAACAACTATGCACATCGTGGAGGTAACCTCCCTGATGTCTATAAGATAGACTTACGTGGCTTCCACATGCCTACTCCAAGTCGTGTTATCACAAGTAACTTCGGCCGCCGCTGGGGTCGTCGCCACCAAGGATTAGATATCAAGGTATATATTGGTGATACTATTCGCGCAGCCTTTTCTGGTAAGGTTCGTGTAGTTAAATACGATGGAAACGGATATGGTAAGTATATTGTTATACGCCATAATAATGGTCTTGAAACCATTTATGGTCACCTTTCTAAGCAAATCGTATCTCCTAACCAGACAGTTCGTGCAGGCCAACCTATCGGCTTGGGTGGTAATACAGGTCGTTCAACAGGTTCTCACCTACATTTTGAGACACGCTTGGCAGGTGTTGCCTTAAATCCAGCACTCTTCTTTGACTTTGCTAATCAGGACGTAACAGGCGACTACTACGTATTCCATCGCAATACAGTGGCACAAGAGTCAGAACGTGCAACGGCTGCTCGTGGTACATCATCAAGCCTCGGCTATTCTCGTGAGAACATTCAAGGCAAAGGCTACCAAAGCCATAGTACACGCCAAGAGAGGACTTACAACACGGATTTCTCTAATTATACACCACGTACAGAGCCTACATCTGATAACGGAAAGATATTCTATCACAAGGTTCTCAACGGTGAAACGTTAGAGACAATAGCCAAACAACATGGTATCAGTATCGAACAGTTGTGTCGTCAGAACCGCTTAGGCAGATTTACAAGAGTCTCGGAAGGACAACTACTATCGATTACGAAGTAAACACTCCATACCTTATACAAACAGCTCCGATGGACATTGTCTATCGGAGCTGTTGCTGTTTATATATCTTACTTACCGTTAACGCAAAAACAGAGGTAAGCAAACATTCATCTCTTATAAGCTCAGTAAGAAGCTACCTACCGAACACTTGGTTCATTACATTAGCTGGTGGACGTTGGTTCTCAAGCTCGTTTTTCATAAAGTCCATGTAAGGTGCTACATGCTCGAAGAACTGATAATACCCTTTACAGAGGTAGTTAAGGCCCGTGTTGCCGTACTTATCACGTATAAAACGGTTCTTAGGGCACTCTCCATGACATGCAAACTGATACTTACACTCCCTACACTGTTGCGGAAGTAACCTATACTTCATCTTTGAGAACTCCTTTTGTCGGTCGCTGTTCATCATCTCATAGATGGTTTTAGACGTCAAGTTCCCAAGTTTATATTCTGGGTAAACGAAGTGATCGCACGAGTAGACGTCACCATTATACTCCATTACACCAGCATGACCACACTCTTTTGCCATCGTACAGATACCTGGTGCGACTCCAACCCAATTAGCCAGAGTGGCATCGAAGAGCTGTATGTAATATTCGCCAACATCATGATGTACCCACTCATCGAAGATGGTACAGAGGAAAGATCCCCATTGTTCGGCCGTTACAGAGAAGTCTGTTAGCTCGCCTCCTTCCTGCATTCCAGGGGCTAAGGTCAGCCCGTCTGTACGCTTAACAATACGCTCTACGATAGGTGTAAACTGTATATAACGACAACCAATATCCTTGAAAAAGTGATAGAAATCCAACGGATAGTCTGCATTAAAGTCATTGACAACAGCAAGCGCATTCCATTCTACACCGTACTTATTTAATAAGTCGATACCTTTCATCACTTGTCTAAAGGACGGTTTGCCCGTTGCTGTACGCCTATACTCGTCATGGAACTCCTGTGGACCATCTATTGAGACCCCGACAAGGAAGTTGTTTTCCTTGAAGAAGCGGCACCACTCGTCGTTTAAGAGTATGCCATTCGTCTGAATACTATTGTCTATCTGACGCCCACGAGCGTAATATCGTTGCAGTTCTAAGGCTCGACGATAGAAAGAGATAGGCCGCATAAGGGTCTCACCACCATGCCATGTGAAGAGAACTTGTGGTGTTGTCTGTGCCTCGATGTATTCTTTAATGAATTTCTCAAGCAATGCATCGGTTATCACATGGTTCTTATTATCGTCATATAGCTTACTCTTCTCCAAGTAATAACAGTACTTACACCGCAGGTTACAAAGCGAACCAGCAGGCTTAAGCATGATATACATGGGATGACTAAAGGGTACTATGGTATTCATAATAATCTTGTTTCGGACAACAAAGGTAGCTAATTATTTACTAATGACAAAACTTTACAGATTACTTATAAGGCTCTTTTCATTCTATTCGAGCCTGATCTCTTTTCTAATAACAACTGATTTCGAGCCAATCCTACCATAGATTACAGTCGACAGAAGGCTCTACTCTATCTGTCCGGAGCCTCCAGACAAAGTGTCCGAGGCCTCCGGACAACTTGTCCGAAGCGTCCGGACAAAGTGTACAAAACATCCGGACGACTTGTCCGAAACCTCCGAACAACTGCTAAGAAGGGTAAAAAAGAATTGTAAAGGACGTTTTTATGGGTCGAGAACACCATGATTAACATGCGCAAAGGGCTGTTAATCATACCGTATAAACATAAAAAAAACGTGTTACAAGACTATCCATAATATATGATTTTAGCCTTGGAACACGTTTTATAAAGTATGAAACGACAACTACTTGGTCGTTGTTGAGTCTGGCTTAAAGGAGTCTGAGATGTCTTTACCAAGCTTCTTAAAGAACTTCTTACTGCCATTGCCAATCCTACGAGTTACTTCTCCTACTGACTTAGCTTCCCGTTTAAAGACCTTACTCACGCCACGTGAGAGTGTCTTAAAGCCCTCTTTCACCTCTGTTTCACCAGCTTCATTGTTATTAGACTGCGGTGCATAGTTATCGTTCTTACTATTCACTTTACCCTCATTTGCCGTCTTAGGCTTCGAAGCGGTAGCCGTAGTAGCTGGCTTACTACTATGATTAGCCTGCTTATTAGCAGCCTGCTTCGCTGCTCTCACCAACCTTGGAGAGGCTCCAGCAATACCACTATACTCTGTCTGGGCCGTTGCCGAGAGGCATAAAAACAACAGAGCAACTAACATCTTAATCCTAATTCTTTCCATAATCGTAAGTTTTAGTCGTTGAGAGGGACGCTCAAAGTCCTTCTTTGGCTTATCCTCTCAATAAATACAATCTGTGTATAAAACGAAGGAACAGCATGGAAATTGTATCCCTTAACAATCAATAGGACGTATTAAGGGCCTTTAAGCCACACTGTTTATCCTACTTTATGATGCTTCGCACTACGAACCAAGCATGTAGGAAAAGTGTCTGTATCAAGCCATAGTGCTTACACATCACATTAAAACGCTCTCGAAGCGACTCTTTATGATGAAGAGTTGTCTGCCCTTCCTGCACATAATCGGCCACTACAGCATGTATATTGCGCAAGAGGAGATGCTGACGTTCGCCCTCCTTCATGACCCGGATGCACCAATCAACGTCTGCTGAATAACGATAACTGGTATCAAAGAGTAACGAGCGAGCTATATCCAAACGAGCATAAAACGCCTGATGGCAAACCAACATACCATAACGGAACGAACGCCACGTAAGCCTCTCGGACGGACTAAGCCTACGATGACAAAGGAAATTACCCTTCTCATCAATAATGTCAGTATCACCATAAAGGACAGCGGGATGCTCCTCTCCATCGCCAACAACCGCAGCAAGTACCACTTTGTCTAATGTGTCAGCCTTTGGGAAACGGTCGCCAGCATTCAGAAAGACAATATAATCGCCTGTTGCCTGCTGTAGTCCCTTGTTCATAGCGTCGTAGAGTCCATCGTCAGGTTCGCTTTGTATGCGTACTATATGCTCATTCTCAGCCTCATCAGAACGCTGCTGATAAGCCTTAGCAATGGCAACAGTGTCGTCTGTTGACGCCCCATCAATGATGATATGTTCCACATGTGGATAGTTCTGCATGAGCACGCTGTCAAGTGTCGGTGCCAGAACAGAGGCCGCATTATAGGTTATTGTGACTATAGAAAATGTGATCATAATCGGAAATTCTTATAGGCAAGCGCCTCATTATATACTTCAAGATATCGCATAGCTACACTTCTCTGCGAATAACAACGCAGAACTTTCCCCACTGAAGCCTCTGAAAGAGCTGCATAATCAGCCTCGTCAAGTATCCAACGGATACCCCTTGCGAGGTCGTCTGCACTACGTTCTGCAGCGACATAACCATTCACTCGATGGTCTATCATCTCTGGTATGCCTCCAACCTTAAACCCTATCGAAGGTACACCACATGCCATTGCCTCCATAATAGTATTAGGGAGGTTCTCTGACAAGGATGGTAAGACAAACACATCACAAGCATTATAGACATCAACTATCTGTTGGGTGTCATTGACATAACCCAACTCACAGACCTCGAAGTCGAACTCTTCTCTTAAATCCTCTGCATGTCCTCCGAGTATGGCCACGGCAGTGTTGTCCACCATCTCTGGGTATTTCGTAGCCAATTGGTGGCATGCTTCGACAAGAAAAGAGATACCCTTATTCACATTCGTTACTCGTTGTGAGGCGAAAAGGATAATCTTCTTATTCAAGGGGAGCCCTGTCTTGATACGAGCCTGCTTGCTATCGGCTGGATGGAAAACGTGTGTATCAATGGGATTAGGGATAGAACGCACCTGTTGACCAGCGAGGATAGCACTCTTGCGTGCCTCTTTCTCAAGCCACTTGCTACATGTAACAAACATGACATTACGACCTTCAAGCATCCTCTTCTTACGTTCTAAGACCCGATGAGATAGGTCGTTTGTAGAGCCACCATTGGGTAACAAGCGGCAATTACCACATGCTGACTGATAGCGCAGACAGTTTAATGTAATGTGACAAATGCCTGTTGCGGGCCAAATATCATGCATTGTCCACACGACAGGCTTCCCACTATCAAGAATCTTACGGATACCTTTCAGCGAGAGCATGCCCTGATTAATCCAAGACAAGTGTATGATGTCAGCCTCCTTAAACTCACGTAGCTTCGTAATGTCCGTTCCGGTGTTTGCTAAGTCTATCTCAAAGAGATGGTTCCGAGAGAAGTTAAGGTTCCAATATACGCAGAAACGCTCCCATAACAAGTTCCATTGGTTATGCCATTCATGCCCAAGACTGACCACAGTGATGTCATCTGTCAGTTTATCTCGTACTAACATCTTTGCCTTAACTCCGTTGTTATTCAGAGCATCTTTGAGTCGGTTGGCTGCAACAGCAGCCCCACCCGTTTTCTCACTGGTATTTACAATCAGAATTCTCATTAACTTTTCCTTTGCAGCAAAGTTACAAGAAAACCGAGAAAAAGCCAAGAAAAGTAGCTAAATATTGATTGTTTGCGCACACAAAGAGTTGATATGAATCAAGAAAAGGTTGTTTTTAATATAAAAGACCATCGAACAGTTGCACAGAAGACGAAAACCTTCTACCTTTGCATCGTCAAAAGGTTAATAGATTGTTTAGGTTAGTAGTAATAGATTTAGGTTTTTAGTTATTTTATTAAGGTAAAAGTTTAACGATTAATCTGGATGACAAAGGCAACCGTGAGGTTCCCTTTCATTGAGAAAAGATTTCTTAGTTAAACATACTGATAGCGCCGAAGCTCGTTGAGAGTCTCGGCGTTTTTTTGTTTAGTAGTGTCTTATCATGCTACTTTGAGAAGCTACCTTTCACCCTTGACCATTGTTATAAGGCCGTTAGGCACTGAACTTTACCAACTTAGCTTGCGTCTGTCAGTACAGAGCTTATGCCTTAGAGACATTAAAAGATAAGTATTCAAAGGCCTAAGCCCTACCCTTTAAGCACCAAGAACAAAAGAGAGAAGAGCCGACACTCGCAATGAGTATCGGCTCTTCTACGTTAGTATGTTATGAAAAATTTGAGAGAATTGAGACTTCTCAGCCTCGAGTTGTTTTACTTAAAATGATTATTTATATAGAGAAAGCATAGAAATTGTCTACTTTGTAATCGTTGACACAGGGGGCTGTATCTTATGTTGAAGGGTATCACTCAGCACTGAGTCGGCCTTAGCAACTGATAGTCCTTCCTGCGGTTTATCGATAGACGCACCACTTGTCTTTACCTGATGAGCATCCTCATCAGACACAGCAACCTGCATGGCATTGCCTAACGTGAGGAAGATAGCAACCACAGCAGCAGCCTTGAAGAGTGGCATAAGCCGATGACGCATGGTTATCACGCGTGCTCTTACTGGTTCGTCCTCCTGTATTTGTCCAAGGACTCTTTGGTCAAAGTCATCGCCCAAGACATCTATCTCCTTCTCGCTCTGTTCATAAACGAACAGGTCACGATAAGGTAGCAGCGTAGCTGGGATGTCCTCCTGGGAGAAGAACATACGCAAGATTTCCTCTTCTTGGAGCGAAGTCTCACATTTCCAGTAACGTTCTAATAGTTGTTCGATGTACTTATAATCCATAATTATCTAATTTCAAATACCTTTGTTTGACCGTCTGGCGTGCTCTGAAGATGTTAACCTTTACTTGTTCTTCAGCGATCTCGAGTATTTCAGCAATCTCTTTGTACGTCTTTCCTTCAAAATCTCTTAGCTGTATGCAGCTTCGTTGCTTCTCTGGAAGGCCATCGATAATCTGTTTTACAAGATTAAACTTGTCCTCTGCGATCATACGGTCTTGTGGATTAGATGAGGAAAGAGGCTCCGCTATCTTCACATCTTCTAAGGAATCATTCGTGTTCTCCTTTTTCTTGATGCGATCGAGCGACAGATTCCGACATACAGTGAGGCTGAATGCTTCGATGGACTCGATGTTCTCCCACTCAAATCGGCGGTTCCAAACCTTTATCAGTGTGTCCTGAACGATGTCCTCAGCCTCAGCTCTGTTGAGCGTGATACGGAGTGCAAGTCGAAAAAGCTCGTTCTTCAACGGCAACACATCGTTACGGAAACTGACTTTCTTCATCTTCTCTCTGCTTAAATGACGTTTAACTATGGGGGAAAGTTACATGCTTGGGGGCAAAAATGCCGTTATTTAACTTTCATTAAGATGTTAACTATTATCATTACGCTGCTTTATACAGCTATTGAACTTGATTTTTACTCTGTAAGAAGTTCCTCAACTCCGAATTATCTTCACGAGGAGAAATATTTTTTTTCACGATAAAAAATATTTTTCTTCATGATAATAAATATTTTTTTCATGAAAATAAATTCGCAAGGAGAGGTTTTCTATTTCGGAAAAAAGGAGTTTTACTATATAATGGAACTACTGAATGACTAATAAAAACAAGCTCGTTTATACTATCTCTATCCGTGACTTGGGGATATATTAGGCATATTCTCTACCGCTTCTCATGTGACCTTAGTTTGCAGGACATACCTTACACCCCATCAAAGAAATTCCCCTTCTCTATCAACAGACTACTATTAACACAGAAGGGGAATAAGTTTCTACTCCAAATAGGTGTAGCCGTAGAGTCCACTGCGATAGTTGCTCAAGAACTCTTTACCCTCTTCAAGTGATATCTTACCTTGCTTTACGCTCTTTGTCACCCATATTTCAAGTTGACGAACAAGCTTCTTAGGATTGTACTGAACATACTCCAATACCTCTTCAACCGTCTCTCCATCGAAGATCTGATCGATATGATAGCTGCCATCCTTTACTGAAACATGCACTGCATTAGTATCTCCAAAGAGATTATGCATGTCGCCTAATATCTCTTGATAGGCTCCAACGAGGAAGACACCGAGGTAATAAGACTCGTTCTTCTTTAAGGGGTGGATAGGAAGAACATGACTGCTACGCCCCATAGCGACGAAGTTTGAAATCTTACCATCGCTATCACAGGTGATATCCTGTAATGTTGCATTGCGCGAAGGACGCTCATTCAGTCGTTGGATAGGCATTACTGGGAAGAGTTGGTCAATCGCCCAGCTATCTGGAAGAGACTGGAAGAGCGAAAAGTTACAGAAGTATTTGTCGGCAAGAAGCTTATCCATATTACGCAACTCGTCTGGTACATGCTTCATATTCTTTGCCAGATTGTTGATTTCATGGCATACGCTCCAATACATCGCTTCAATCTCTGCACGCGTCTTGAGGTCGACCAAGCCGTGAGAGAACAACTCTAACGCCTCCTCACGTATCTGTTCGGCATCGTGCCAATCCTCCAACATATTACGAGAATCAAGGTTATCCCATATATCATAGAGGTCTTTCACCAACTGATGGTCGGTATCCTTGGCCTCAAAATCCTCTGACATCTCTGGCAGAGAAGCCGTCTCAAGGACGTCAATCACGAGGACAGAATGGTGAGCAGAAAGACTTCTACCACTCTCAGTGATAATATTTGGATGTGGAATATTGTTCTTATTGGCTGCATCCACAAAGGTGTAGACACAGTCGTTGACGTACTCTTGAATACTATAGTTGACAGAGCTCTCACTACTTGCAGAACGAGTGCCATCGTAGTCGACGCCTAAACCACCGCCACAGTCAACGAAGTCAACGTTATATCCCATCTTTCTAAGATTCACATAATACTGTGCTGCCTCATTAAGGGCCGTCTGAATACGACGAATCTTCGTTATTTGTGAACCAATATGGAAGTGGATAAGATGCAAACAATCGTGCAACCCCTTACTATCAAGCGTCTCTAACGCCTGCAGAAGTTCAGAGGAAGTAAGGCCGAACTTAGATGCGTCGCCACCACTATCAGCCCATTTACCAGAGCCACTGGACGCCAGTTTGATACGAATACCAAGGTTTGGCTTAACGTTCAGCTTCTTTGCTGCACGTGCGATAAGCTCTATCTCGTTCAGTTTCTCCACTACAATAAAGATACGCTTACCCATCTTTTGGGCCAACAAGGCTAATTCGATATAGCTCTGGTCCTTATATCCATTGCAGACAATGAGCGAGTCACTCTGGCACTGTACGGCTATCACCGCATGTAACTCAGGCTTAGAACCAGCTTCCAAACCCAAGTTGAACTTACGTCCGTGGGAGATAATCTCCTCAACCACAGGTTGCATCTGGTTGACCTTGATAGGATAGATGATGAAGTTCTCGCCTTTGAAATCGTATTCCTTCCTTGCCTTCTCAAAACAAGAGGATGTTTTCTCGATACGATTATCGAGGATGTCGGGGAAACGAAGCAACACTGGAGGTGTCACATCACGCAGGGCAAGCTCGTCCATAACGTCACGTAAGTCAATTTGTGTATTGTCCTTACAAGGTGTTACGTACACATCACCTGCGTCGTTAATACCAAAGTAAGATGTACCCCACCCTGAGATGTTGTACAACTCTTGAGAATCTTCAATCGTCCACTTTTTCATTTTTATTCTTCTATCCCTATATGTAATCTTGATTTAATCAATTGCTTGTCTTGAAAAACTTACGTTTTATTAATGAGTATCAGCCATCCTACTACTGATTATCAGCATTTTCCAACTTTAGAAGCTTACAAAGCTGACTAACCGAGACGTGTATCTTATCGTAACTATCCATCAGACTCACGTCAAGGATATGCTTTGCTTTTGTGTAGAAAACCTCCCGCTCGGCCAGATGCTCAGCGATAAACTGGTTGACTTCATCCTCTGTTTTATTGAGCAGAAGCGGTCGGACAGACTTTCCCATCAGCAGGTGCTTATGAAGAACATCTGTCTCCGCCCTCAAATAGACGGTTTCGCCCTGTTCGTTCATATATTCCATATTATCAAAGAAACAAGGAGTTCCACCGCCACAAGAGATGATAACATTCTCAAACTCGGCCACTTCGTGGAGCATAGCCCGCTCAATAAGACGAAAGCCATCCTCGCCCTTCTCATCAAAGAGCTGCTTTACCGTCTTGCGCATACGGTTAGAGATATACCAATCTAAGTCGTAGAAAGGTATATTCAATTCCTTTGATAAAGCCCTACCAACGGTCGTCTTCCCAGCTCCCATATATCCTATTAGGATAATGCGGAGTGGCTTGTAATCCTTTGTATGTGCTGTCATACTCACGTTTTATCTATTATCCACCTTATAGTTAACGATGATTAAGCCACAAGGTGGACACCCTCCTTTCTCTAATTGGTGAGCATAAAGCCCTTTACTTCTTACGTTTAGGCTCCGGCGCATTCCTTACGATGTCCATACACTGGTCGTATGTAAGTTCTGCAGCCTTATCATGAAGCGCCTTAGGCATACGATAGTTCTTACCATCATACGCAATATAAGGACCGTAGCGACCATTCATCACCTCCATCTTAGCATCTTCCTCGAAAGTCTTTAAGTGACGTTGTGCATCCTGCAGACGTTTCTTTTGAATAAGGTTGATAGCAGCATCGAGACTAATCGTGAGTGGGTCTTCCTCCTTAGGAAGCGAGGTGTATTTCTTATCATGCAGTACGTATGGTCCAAAACGACCAGCACCAATCACGACATCTGTCCCTTCAAACTGACCAAGGTTACGTGGTAACTTAAACAACTCCAAAGCCTCATCAAGTGTAATCGTCTCCATACTCTTATCAGAAGGGAGTTGAGAGAAACGTGGTTTGTCATCATCATCAGCACTACCTATCTGTACCACAGGTCCGAAACGACCAATCTTAACAAACACAGGCTTGCCTGACTTAGGGTCAACACCCAGTTCTCTTTCACCAGCCTTATGCTCAGAGCGAGCATTCATAACCTTCTCCACCTCTGGCTCAAAGCCTTGATAGAAGGTCTTCATCTCCTTATTCCACTCTGCTTTCCCCTCTGCTATCTTATCGAATTCCAGCTCTACTTTAGCCGTAAAGTTATAGTCCATGATCTCAGGGAAATTCTCCATAAGGAAGTCATTGACCACAATACCGATGTCGGTTGGGATTAACTTACCCTTATCAGCACCAGCCATCTCCTTCTTAGTCTTGGACGTTATCTTCAAGCCCAACAATGAGTCAACAGCATACTTACGCTCTTCACCCTTGCGATCGCCCTTCTGCACGTATTCACGTTGCTGTATGGTCGAGATGGTTGGAGCGTATGTAGATGGGCGCCCGATACCGAGCTCTTCCAGTTTACGCACAAGGCTTGCTTCTGTATAACGGTTAGGTCCTTGAGAGTAACGCTCTGTTGAGGTTATCTCACGACGCTCTAATGCTTCGCCTTCATGCATCACAGGGAGTGCATGAGAGTAGTCCTCGCTATTCTCTTCATCGTCAGTTGACTCATGATATACCTTTAAGAAACCCTCAAAAGCAACTATCTCTCCATTGGCAACGAACTGTAAGTCAGTGGTACTCTGACCTTCTTCTGATTCAAGCGAGATGTTTACAGTAGTCTTCTCTATCTGTGCATCAGCCATCTGAGAGGCAATGGTACGCTTCCAGATAAGGTCATACAAGCGCTTTTCCTGACTGGTTCCATCAATAGAAACATTATCGATATAAGTAGGACGAATAGCCTCGTGCGCTTCCTGAGCACCTTTGCTATGTGTCTGATATTTCCTTACTTTACCATAGTCTGCGCCATAGAGACGTTCAATCTCTTCTTTACAGGTGTTAATAGCCAGTGTTGAGAGGTTCACACTATCGGTACGCATATAAGTGATACGTCCTGCCTCATATAGTCGTTGGGCTACCATCATCGTCTGACTAACGGTGAAACCGAGTTTTCTTGCGGCTTCCTGTTGTAGTGTAGAGGTAGTAAAAGGAGGAGCAGGAGTACGTTTCAAAGGCTTCTTCGCAATCGATGATACCTTAAAAGTCGATGTCTTACACAACTCAAGGAACGCTAAAGCCTCATCATGAGACTTGAATCTTTTATTCAATTCAGCCTTCACTTCATGCTTTGAGCCGTCCTCACCCTCAACAGCAAAGACTGCATTCAAACGGTAGTAAGGCTCTGAATTAAAGTTCTGTATCTCACGCTCGCGTTCAACTATCAGTCTTACAGCAACACTCTGAACACGTCCTGCACTCAAAGCAGGCTTAACCTTGCGCCATAATACAGGCGAAAGGCGGAAGCCAACAAGGCGATCAAGCACACGGCGAGCCTGTTGTGCGTTCACAAGATTCATATCCAAACGACGCGGAGTCTCGATAGCCTTTAATATAGCAGGCTTGGTAATCTCATGAAAAACAATACGATTTGTCTTATCCTCATCCAATCCCAATACTTCGCAAAGGTGCCAACTGATAGCCTCTCCCTCGCGGTCTTCATCGGAAGCCAGCCAAATCTTCTCAGCAGCTTTAGCACTCTTCTTCAGTTCACTGACCACTTTCTTCTTCTCATCAGGGATTTCGTAGTCAGGAGTTAACGTGTCGAGATCAATGCTAAGTTCCTTTTTCTTTAAGTCACGGATATGTCCATAAGACGACATCACCTTATAGTCCTTACCGAGAAACTTCTCAATTGTCTTAGCTTTGGCCGGACTCTCTACTATTACCAAGTTTTCTTGCATAATCAATCTTGTACATTTTTTCAAGGACGCAAAAGTACTTAAACTTTTTGCTTACACCTTATATAATAGGCAAAATTTCTACTTTTTTAAGTTTTCGAGCTCTCTTTGCAGGAAATCATGGAGTGCTTGTCGGATAGAACGGAGCCCAAACTGCTCAGTATGAACCTCTGACAAAGGCGTCCAGATAGCCTCTTCCACATCATCAGCAGCCTTAAGAGCCGTCTCGTCCACCACCTTACAGACAAAGAAGGCATCGAGTGTTGGGATATCAAAGTCGCTGTATCGATACTTATTCGGTAGTGAACAGAAGTAGTGTTTCTCCTTAATATCGAGGTTGGTCTCCTCCTTCACCTCACGTATCAATGCTTCGCCAATAGTTTCACCAATATCGCAGAACCCACCAGGAAGGTCTAACGTGCCACGACCTGGCTCGTATTTCCTACGTGTTACAAGCAGTTCACCTTCCTTATTGAGGATAAACGCAGCAACAGCAGAGCTTGGATTTAAGAAATACTCAAAGCCACAACTCTCGCAACGTTTGCTTTTTTCATTCTGTACCACAAAGTGTTTACTTCCACAAACAGGGCAATATCGAAACTTATCTAATACGTGCATCTTGAGATTGTATATTATTCTTATGTACTGAGATTACTCTTTCAACAACGAGCCAAAAAGGATTTGTTAACAGTAATACGAAATCATTAAAATTCGTTTACGCCTATCTCCTTTTATCATTTCTGCTTGCAAATATACTAAAAACTCTAAACATCTACTATTGAAATCGTATCTTTTTGTTAACTTTGCATCTATACGTTCAAAATCACACGCTTTATTCCTCTTCCAACTCACTGCAACGTGCTGTTTTCTGTCACTCATCTACCGTGCAGAACAGCATAGAAAGGGAGAGAATAAACGAACAAAACAAATAAACAGAGTATAGTAATGAATTTAAGAAAACTTTTTCTCGTAATTGGGTTGACTACTGCTACGATGACAATGTCTGCTCAGAGCGTCTTTGACATTAAACTCTATAATGGTAGGCCACCCTACAATAACGGTGACGAAAGCGACTCTGCAAAGGTACGTGTGTTCCTTCCAGCTGAGAAACAGGCTACTGGCCGTGCTATCGTCATCTGTCCTGGTGGTGCTTACGAGACCCTTTCCATGGAGAAAGAAGGCTACGATTGGGGCGAGTTCTTCCAAAACCAGGGTATTGCAGCCGTCGTATTGAAGTATCGTATGCCCCATGGTCAGCCAGAGGTACCTATCTCTGATGCCGAACAAGCTATGAAGCTTGTACGCTTGAATGCAACAAGTTGGAAGATCAACCGTAACGACGTCGGTATCATGGGCTTCTCTGCTGGAGGCCACCTTGCGGCAACCATTGCTACAAGGAGTCAAGGTGAGGCTAAGCCAAACTTTCAGATTCTCTTCTATCCAGTCATCACTATGATGGAAGGTTACGGACATGACAGAAGTCGTATGAACTTTCTTGGTAAAAACCCAAGCAAGCGTGACGAGAAGAAATACAGTGCTGACTTGAACGTAAGTCGTGTTACTCCACGCGCTTTCATCGCTCTCAGCGACGACGATGACACTGTTCCACCAGCTAATGGAGTAAACTATTACACCGAGTTATACCGCAACGACGTTCGTGGTTCACTCCATGTTTATCCTGGTGGTGGTCATGGTTGGGGCAGCAAGATAGGCTTCCGCTATCATGAGGAGATGATGATGGACTTGAAGGCATGGTTAAAGAGCTTCTAAGCAGGTTCTAATCTTACCTTTCAGTGGGTTAAACTTTATTTGATTTTGTGGTATCTGAACAGATTACCTACGCTATAACAAAGGGATACACAGTCTGTGTATCCCTTTTTCTTTCCCTATCTTTTCCTACAGAACAGGATAGATACTCGATATACTAATATCTGTCACGCATATTATAAAATCCCAACACGATGGCTATCGTTGGCAGACTCCTTTTGTGAAGTCCCTTACGTCCCAAATAGTCTACAATACAGGAGTTTAGTATTCATCGACTTTCAACTCCTTACGATAGTCGTTCAACCGTTTCATCAACTGCCTTGTGACCTTCTCCGTACCTTTCTTACCATAGATATTATGTAATTCATCGGGGTCACTCTGCAGGTCGTAAAGTTCATAATAACTCACGTCAGGGTCGTCATTGAAGTAGTTTGTAGCATTCAAATACTTCAAGCAATTATACTCACTCGTACCCGGTATCTTCTGATACTTATTCTCCTCCACAGCACGCATACCACCCTTTCCATAGAAATAGATAAGTTTATAACGCTCATTACGTACACCATCGTGTTTACGAACAAGATGATAAGTAGGATAATCATAGTAGTGATAATACAAGTCCTTGCGCCAGTCCTTTGGTTTCTGGCCTGCAAGCAACGGCTGCAGTGGTCTACCAGTCATCTCCTTAGGCTGTTTCACCCCTGCAAAAGCAAGGAAAGTAGGAGCAAAGTCGATGTTCTGTACCATGTCAGCGTTCTCCACTCCCTCTTTTACATGACCTAGATAACTAATAATAAGTGGTGTGTGTAAAGACTCCTCATACATGAAACGCTTATCAAACCATCCATGTTCGCCCATATAAAAGCCCTGATCAGAGGTATAGATAACCACCGTATTCTTATCCAAATCATGTGCCTTAAGGTAATCTAACAGCTGACCAACGCTCTCATCTACCGAAGCAATGACAGCCATATAGTCACGAATATAATTCTGATACTTCCATACAGCGAGTTCTTTTCCCGACAGTTTTGCCTCGATGAAACGGCGGTTTCTTGGCATATAGTACTTATCCCAAGCCATTCTCTGCGCCGCTGTCATACGTCCAAGTTCGCCCATCAGACCAGCGTATGACGCCATACTCTCCACATCCGACGTATCGAGGAGTTCTGGTATCTTAAAGTCTAAGATTAACTCCATATCCTTCTCTATATTCATCTTCTGTGTTCTTGCTGCCGACCCACGGTCATCATAATTGTCCCAGAAGGTTTTAGGCAGTGGGAAGTCTACCCCATCATACATCCCGATATGCTTTGGTTCAGCAAACCAGCTGCGATGTGGAGCCTTATGATGCACCAACAAGCAGAACGGTTTATCCTTCTCACGATTGTCAAGGAACTCTATCGCATGCTTTGTCGTCAGCGAAGTGGCATATCCCATCTCCTGTTCATACTTACCATAGTTACCCGTCTTGCAAAAAGTTGGGTTATAGTATTTGCCCTGACCATCAAGGATATGATAGTAGTCAAAGCCCTTCGGCCTACACATCATGTGCCATTTGCCTACGATACCCGTCTCGTAACCAGCTTTCTGCAGCAGCTCTGGGAAGAAAGTCTTGGTCGTGTCGATACCCTCAGCCAACTGTCTTTGTCCGTTCTGATGGCTGTAGAGTCCTGTCATCAGGCAAGCTCTACTTGGCGTTGAGAGTGAGTTTTCAACAAAGCAGTTGCGGAAGAGCATACCTCGCTTGGCCAAACGGTCTATGTTCGGGGTAGGTGCTAACTTCGAAATAGGACTACCGTATGCGCTGATAGCCTGCATAGCATGGTCGTCACACATAATGTAAAGGATGTTAGGACGTGCCGTATCCTGTGCAAGCATCCTACCTTGAGCACACGACAGTGCCGCCAACGGCAAGATTACCTTTGCGATGTTCTGATTCATATAGAATGGTTTTTAGTTGTATCTGTCTTATTTCTCCCTTTTCATCGGCATTGTTATTGGGAATAGCGGATTATCAACATGCTCCTGATAGATAATCTTCACCATCTCGTCGACTATCTCTGGATATGCTTGTGCCACGTCTTTATCTTCGTGAAGGTCGGTCGCAAGGTTATACAGATGCGGTACTCCACGAATAACAATGAGCTTCCAATCTCCCATACGAACACCTATCTGATTGGTCTCAGCAAACTCCCAATAGAGGTGCGTATGCTGTTTTTGTGCCTTTTCATCGCTCATCAAGGTAGGATAAATAGAGATTCCATCGAAATAATCGACAGTCTTCTTATTATTTGTATAGCGTTTTTGAAAATTGCGTACACCGGCCACATCACAGAAGGTAGGCATGAGGTCATAGAATGCAAACGGCAAGTCGTTGGTCACTCCTTCCTTAATATGTCCTTTCCAACGGGCAATAAACGGAATGCGAATACCTCCTTCGTAACACTGTCGTTTAAGTCCTCGTAGTTTCCCATCACGATTGAAGAAGGCTGGGTCAGCCCCACCCTCCTCATGAGGACCATTATCACTGGTGAAGATGACGAGTGTGTTGTCGGCAAGTCCCTGTTCGTCCAATGTACGAAGAATTTCTCCTACATACGCATCGAGGCGACTTATCATCGCAGCAAACTGCGCATGGGTATGCTCGACGGCGTTATAACGTGAGCCTTCTTGCCCTCCCCACGTCTTGTCCTCAAAGAACTTCTTCTTATAAAAGGCCACAAGCGAGTCGTTGGGTTGTGTCAACTCGGCATGAGGAAGCGTATAAGTGAACACACCAAAAAAGGGTTTACCCTTTTGTTGGTGCTTCAGCCAGTTCAAGGCGTGCTGGTGGATGAGGTCGGCCGAGTAGTCTTTGCGCTGTGCATACTGGTCGCCAAACATCGGATAATCAATATTATTCTGCATCACCACACGTCTTACCGCACTATCTCCACGCTCCCTACTATACTCATTGAGGAAGTTAGGATAATAAAGATGGGCTTGGAACTGACAGATATAACCATAGAAATCATCTACCCCACGCTTGTCAGGCGTAGAGACCGACCCCTCGTAGCCACCAGCCCACTTACCGAACATACCCGTCCGATAGCCGTTGTCTTTCATTATCTCTGGTAGGATAACATGTTCTGGGTCGTAAGGATGTTGCCCAACAACGCTGAAATCGCGGTTTTTCCCATAGTAGATAGGTTTGCTCGGAGCCCAATACTCTTTATTTCCACGCACCTCCGTATGTCCAGAATGTTGTCCTGTCATAAAGCAGGCACGCGATGGAGCACTCACTGGTGCACCCGCATAAGCCTGTGTGAAGCGCATACCTTCCTTTGCCATACGGTCGATATTCGGCGTAAGGATATACTTCTGTCCATAGCAACCAAGGTCGCCATAGCCCATATCATCACACATAATATATATAATGTTAGGCTTTTGTTGTTTTCTCTGTGCCACTGCTTCTGCTTGTCCACAAGCCAATATTGCTATAGGCAGAAATGTTTTTGTTAGATTCAGACTCATAATTAATATTATACTTAGGTATTTTCTTTTCCTTATACTTAGCCTTAGGTTCTGTAAAACTCTAATGAGCATACAAACTTACATAAAAAAACGAATTGACAAACACTAACTTGGTAAATCAAACAAAGTAACTACAAGCGCCTACAAAAACATCTTTTACTTTCTATTGCGTTATCTTTAACACCTGCCTCTGCCATTTTCAAAACAATTGTAGTAACTCTTTTATACTCTATTTAAGTTGATTATCACTACCAACTCACGCCCCTCTCCGAATTATTTTCATGAAGAAAAAGATTTATTTACGTGAGCGGAAATATTTCTTTTCATGAAGAAAAATATTTTTTTTCATGAAAATAATTCGGAGAGAAGAGGAGTACATAGAAAAGAACAGGATAATTTGCTCGTAAATAGTAGGAAGACAAACATACAAAAAAGCCCGAATTAATCGAGAGAAGTTACACTTCACGCAATCAATTCGGACTTACTATTTTATCGAAAAGTCCTTATCACTTTACCTAATGAGATAAGCGCAAGAAAGAGTCATTATCTCACTCGGAAATAGTGTTGGGTTTAGAGACAAGGACAAGCCTACTTTATTCTATCCAACAGCTCCTTTGGTAGCTTTGGCATAGCACCATTCTGTGTGCAAACATACGCACTGAAATCAACACCTAACTTGTGGGCATCGGTGATAGGCATACCTGCAAGGAGGGCAGAAGTAAATGCCCCTGTGAAGGAATCACCAGCGCCAACAGTGTCCGCAACCTCTACTTGTGGCGTCTCATAGAACGACTTGTGTCCTGGAGCAAACACATAAGAGCCATTAACACCGCAGGTTAGCACAAGCATATCGAGGTTGTACTTCCCTAAGATGAGCCAACACTTGTTCTCTATATCAAGACCAGGATAGCCAAAGAGGCGACCGATGGTCACAAGTTCCTCATCATTAATCTTAAGAATATTAGCATGTTGAAGCGAGGACGTGATGACCTCCTTTGAATAGAAGTTCTGTCGAAGATTGATATCGAATATCTTTAGACAGTCTTTGGGTGTTGTCTCAAGGAATTTCTGTATCGTCTGACGACTTACACTACTGCGCTGTGCGAGTGAGCCAAAGCATACCGCACGACAGTTCTTGGCTGCTTCTTCAATCTCAGGAGTAAACGGTATGTTATCCCATGCTACTCCCTCTTTGATGTCATAAGTAGGTATACCTTCACTGTCGAGTTCCACCTGTACCGTTCCAGTCTGATAATCCACCTCTGGCATAAGGTAGTTTACACCCTTTTTATCGAACTCATCGAGTGTTTCCTTACCTAAGGCGTCATTACCAACAGCACTAATAGCCAACGAATCATGCCCAAACTGTCCTGTATGATAAGCAAAGTTTGCAGGTGCACCACCGAGCTTTCTACCTTCAGGAAGACAATCCCACAACGCCTCTCCGAGGCCAACGATTAACTGTTTCATATCCGTATTATTTATTGTTCATTCTTGGTATATAAGTAAAGAGGTAGAGTACGCCCACTGCCATGACGATTACAGCACCGAGCTGTTGCGCCATTGCATCGCTTGCAAAGCCCATGAAGAGCGGGAAGATCGTACCTCCAAAGAGTCCCATTATCATCAGTCCGCTTACTTCGTTCTGCTTGTCAGGCACACTCTGAAGGGCTCTGGCGAATACCATAGAGAATATATTGCTATTGCCATAACCGACAAGTGCGATGGCTACATATACTGCTCCAACACGTGTTCCAACGCCCAACCAGACCATAGCCGCAGCCATCATCAATACCGAAATAGCAAAGAACAGCTTATTGTTCATTACTCGCAAGAAGAATGAACCAGTAAGACATCCAAGCGTGCGAAAGATGAAGTAGAGTGAAGTAGCAAATGCTGCATCATTCAGAGTCATGTTGAATCGCTCCATAAGTATCTTTGGTGCAGTGGTATTAGTACCTACATCGATTCCAACATGACACATGATTCCAAGGAAGCTAAGCAATACGATTGGTTTACCCAATAGGCTTAAACATTGTATGAAAGAACTTGCCTTACCTTCAATAGGCTCTTCCTTGATAGGAGTTGAGAAGAGCAAGAGAGTGGTAAGAACGCCTATTACAAGATAAATAGGGAATAAGACACGCCATCCAAGACCAAAGGCTGGGATGCTGGCTTGCGCTCCCCACATGGCAAGATAGGGTGCCATGAAAGAGGCGATAGCCTTTACAAACTGTCCGAAGGTGAGGGTTGAAGCGAGGTTCCCACCCTTCATAACGGTAGAAACAAGCGGATTCAACGAGGTTTGCATCAGTGCATTGCCTATTCCAAGGAGTGAGAATGACACGAGCATAAGCCCGTATGACTCGCCAAAGATGGGGAGTAGCAATGAAAACAAGGTGACGATGAGACTGAGCAGAACTGTCTTCTTGCGCCCAATCTTGTTCATCAACATCCCCGTCGGCACTGAGAAGATGAGGAACCAGAAGAAGACAAGGGACGGAAAAACATTTGCTGTTGAATCCGACAGTTGCAAATCGTTCTTTACATAATTGGAGGCAATACCCACCAAATCAACGAAGCCCATCGCAAAGAAACAAAGCATTACGGGCAGTAGTGCGAGTTTATTGGTTTTCGACATAATCTTTAAATTTTTAGTTTGTGTAGTTCTATTATTTTAATTATACTTGCAAAGTTACTTTTTTACGTAGAAAGAAACCTTGAAATTCCGTTCATTAATATCAACAAATATATCTCTAACAAGATTACATATAATTAATAGACAGAATTAATATTTTTTCTTTTATTACTTTTGATCCTTCAATTCATAAATCTTTACTTTGCATCCCTTTACTATTATCTTATCATAAGGCTTTGACGGAAAAACGAGGTTAGTCATTGCGACTTTACCTTCAGTATCAAAAGCTTCAATACTACAACGGTCTATAAATATTTGCATTGATTTAATAACACCATTAGTTGGAGCTACCGTCTTAGCCTTAAAGTCACTATGGAAATCAGTAACACCACTCTCTGTACGATCCATACTGAAAGTAGCATTCTTTCCATCATAAACCATCGTAACTCGTTCTCCCTTGTCATTACTTAACACTATAGAAGCATTACTCTTAATATTGGTCACTTCTATATAAGCAGCAGGTTGGAGGCGTCCAGACGGTTTCTTCTCAAAGGCAGCAAAGACTTCAGGTGATGGCTTTACGCTAACATAATCTTCCCCATTGTAACTATAAAGCCCCAAGTCTCTTGGCAAACCATTGGCTGAACGGAACTGCTGTGTAGGAACTTGATTAGCATACTGCCAATTACTCATCCATGGAAGAACGACAATTCTACCATCAGGAGCGTTACTAAACGATACTGTTGCATAGTGATCTTTTCCATAATCCATCCACTTTGTTACCTCAGGTTTTGATTCGCAAGTGAATTTATGACCATCAAATGAGCCTACAAAGTATTGAGTTGCACTACCACCAAAGGGACCTCCAGGGTTAATGTTACAGATAAGCACCCACTTATCGCCCATCTTCAAGAGGTCAGGACACTCCCAAACACCTCCATGATTACCATATCCCTCTCCAAAAGAACTTTCATACTTCCAGTCTTTCAAGTTCTTTGAGCTATATATATTCATCTGTTGTCCAGCAGCAAGAATAAGATTCCATTGCCTCACTTCTTCATTCCAAAAGACATTAGGATCACGGAAGTCAGGTACATCACTTGTAAGAATTGGGTTGTTTACATACTTCTTAAAAGTCTCACCATTATCCGTACTATATGCAATACTTTGTGTTTGCGCAGCTCCTGCAGAAGTGTAAAAAGCGACAACAGCATCCTTCCCAAACCCTGCGGTATTTTCTTTATCAACGACACTACTACCACTGAAAATAGTTCCAAGTGCATCTGGTTGTATCACTTCTCCATGATTTTTCCAGTGTATGAGGTCTGTAGAGGTACTATGCGCCCACGTCATATTCTCCCACTGCGAACCATAAGGGTTATACTGATAGTATAAATGCCATACACCATCTTTGTAGAACATACCATTAGGATCGTTCATCCAGCCATAGACTGGAGTATGGTGATAGATAGAACGGAACTTTTCACGATTCTTGGAATCAAACATATTTGTTGCTTTTATATCTTTCCAGCAAACGAAATTATTGATTAAACCGATACTACGCTTATCTCCTGAGAACTGGATATCAAGCAACACATCACCACCATACTCACTGATATCGAGTGGAACGCTATAATCAGTTTTATTGATGGCGAGCTTACAATTGAATTCTTTTACAACTTGATTATCTTTGATAACGCGAATATGTGCATAACCTTCTTCCTCCTCTACTGGAAGAAGAACATACTTATCTGTTGTCTTCACACGTTTTATTGCGTGATTTGAACTTAAGAATGATTGCGCATGCATAAGCGTAGTAGTTATGAAAAGGCAAAAAGCCAATAAATTAATCTTTCTATTCATCGTAGGTTGTTTATATGTATTTTTAGTTTCAGATAGACAAAGATAGACATTTTATTGATAAGTTAGAAAGAAAAATCGCTCATTCAATGATATTATTTGCAATGATAGGCAATTTCTCACGGAATGAACGACTAAATTTCAACTATATATTTATTCTATCTTCAGTGAAGAAAGGAACTATAATCTTAATACTGACTTACAGCGAGATTACTAATGGTAATGTTACCTCCATAGTTATTAATACTCCAACAGTTCTTCTGTATTTCGTAAATACGGTTAGTATAGCAACATACGTCATTAATATACATTACCGCTATACTATTGTCTGTATAGATGGTCACATGATAGACGTTGTCTGTTGGACGAGCGAAGTTGTAGCCATCAATACCATTTATGAAACCACGACCCGCAGAACCTTCTTCCTCAAAGTTTATCTTACGTGTCTGTTCATTTTCAGGATTTACCACCAAAGAATAATACTTCTCAGAATCTGTACCACGTACGAATGAGACACCAAACTTATCCCAGTTATTAGAAGTTGTTATCGTGAAGGTAATTTTATTGTGATAGCCAAGACGGTTGAAAAGTAGGTAAGAATCACCAGAAAGCTTATAGCCATCAGTTACATTCTCAACACCATTATCACTCTTTGCCATAACCTTTACTTCTTGTTTTTTGCCGTATTTATCGCTAATCCCTTTTACTTCTCCTAAGGTAAGACTACCATCAGCGTGTTGTATGAGACGGTGGACAACAAGGTTGCCAGCCCACTCAGGTTCATTAGGAGCAGCACCAACAGCAGCATTATCCTTACCTGGACGTGTTGGACACCATCCCCAAATATAGCGATTCTGACCATCACTCGCAGTTTTACCTGCATAGAAGCCACGACTATCTAAGAATCCCTCATGTCCATCAGGCCATAAACCAGCATCATTCTGTGTACAAGCCTTGAGTTCATTAAGAGTCTTACCTTTGAAATACTGCACACGACGGATAGCTGAATGCTTTTCACTATAAACAAGATACCACCAATCACCCATCTTAAACACATCAGGACATTCATAGAATCGGTCCCACATCATGGTCATAAACGTTCCAGCATGGGTCCACGTCTTAAGATCATCTGATGTAAACTCAGCCAAATGACCTTTACTTCCCTTCAGAGTAGAAACAAGCATGTGCCATTTATTATCGTCACCTTTGAAGACAAAGGGATCACGGAAATCATCTTTACTATATCCGTAATCATCACCTTTCAAGCGGAAAACACGATTCTTAGTCCATGTTTTGAAGTCGGATGATGTTGCCATCATCACCATCTCACCATTATTGGTAGAAGATGTTTGATATCTATGACCTGTATAGAAGGTATAATACAACCCATCAGCATCATTATAAACAGTAGAACCTGTACCCAGTGCCGCATCCTGCTCATTGATACCACCACAATGAATCAACTCTCCAAGTGATTGGTAGTTGGCTCCATCTGATGTTTCTACAGCCCAGATAGGATGATAAGTACCCGCCTGATTAGGACGAAAGTCCTGTAAATACATAACTTTAAAATTCTTTGTTTTAGGATCAAAGAAAGGCATTGGGTCTCCAACAAATCCAACAGTTGGCTTATAAAAGGTAGCTTGCCCCATTTCATCTGTAGACTTGAAATAAGTTGTTGTATTCCAATCTTTTTCCTCTATCATGGTCTTATCATCGCTACAGCTCATTAGTGAGGCTGATAAAGATGCGATGAGAGCGAGAGAATATATCATAGTTCTCATATCAATTATACTTTATTTAATGATTCATTAGATAGTTGAATGCGTTCTGTGTCATCTTGGCAATGTTATTGTGGTAAAAGGCTGGGACATCATCTACACTGTACCAGTCATAACATCCAGAGCCAATACAGAGAATCTTGCCCTTTGTTCCAGTTGCAGGGAATTCCCATGCAACGACAGCACCATCACCACCATAAGCCAAATCTTGTGCTCCAGTCTCTGTACGCCATTTATTTAAGTTATCATATCCACCCCAATCAGTACCAATATGCCATTGAGCAGTTGAATTGGTGATACGGTAATTTGCATCACAAGTATAAATAGCGTTAGGCTCACCACTCTTCATTATAAGATTTTGGAAAAGAGGATGACTCGTATGCCCTTGAATAAAGAAGTTCCAAGGACCACTTACTTTCTCAGCATCAGCTTCGTTCTGCCCCCAACAATTATTTGGAGCAGCATTGTTTGCTACTGCGCCAATCTCAGCTGGCATGTTTGTTGCATATCGAGTGAAGAGGAAAGAACCACCATTATTATAATAGTCTCTTAAGGCAACTGCTGCATTGACAGCCTCAGGCGCACTTCTTTCGAAAGCTTCTTTTCCATCTACTCCTCCATCCTTATGATAATGCCACCATATCACTTTACACTCGCTAAGATCTACTGTGCCATTTTTAATATCAGTAAATGATGCATATAATGAATTTGGAATATTCTGAAGCATCCACTTACAAGCAGTTAATTCCTCTGAATTGAGTTCATTCATCGAAGCAGGCAAACTAACAAAGACTGCAGTAGGCTTACCAATAGCTGTTACTTTTACTGTATAGATTGCAGAAGCTGTATTATTAGTGACAGTGAATGTAACAGGATTAGAGAAGTCCGTTGCAATACCATTAGATGGACTAACCGTTGCATTTGTGCTCAAACCTATTGTAGGGATTAGAGAATGGAGGTCAAGTGTATTTGGCACATAGACAGAAATAGTCTTATTCGCTTCATCAATAACACCATTATATGTTCCATTAATCTTAAAAGAAGTGATTTTTGCCTCATCTCTCAACACATTGATAGTCCAATCAAGGAAGACGTCACCATTCTTAACACTGAGCACCTGAGCCGTAAGCATATTAAGTTTGTCACCCTCTTTGATATTACTGATGCACCAGCACCTACCTTAAGTGTGCTAACAGTCATGTTTGTGACATCGTAAGTCTCAGGGACACGCACAGTGATTGTACGTGAAGCCTGATCTACGACACCTTTATAATTATCCAATACGATAGAATCGACTGAACATAATCCGTTTAATTGCAGACCAGAAATATTATTCTCGTCGCTGCAGCTACCTAATGCAAAGAAAGCAATAAGTGCAATGAATATTGTTGTTATATTTGTTTTCATACTTTACCACTGACCAATATTTTGTTTATAATGTCCGTTTGAAGCTGCTATTTGTGCATATGGAATAGGCAAGTACTCATTCTTATTTTTAGTGAAGTGAGCACTACTATAGATAGAACAGTCATTAGCTTCTTCTGCATAATACTTGTTGAGTACGCGTTCTGCCTCTCCCCATCTTACAAGGTCAAAGAATCTTTCAGATTCCATACCCATCTCTATACGACGCTCCATTTTAACAATATCAAGCGCCTCTACCTGACTGTAGGTTCCAGTATATGGCATAACATTCATTCTCACACCATAATCACTCTGATAATTGCTGATAGCACCTGTGCTTTGTTTAGCACGATTACGGATTTGATTGATGATATTGATTGCCTCGTTAATACGTCCATCATTTAACTGTACCAAAGCCTCAGCACGTTCAAGTAGGACATCTGCATAACGGAAGACAATACGATTCTCTGATGTACCCCACCATGCCCCTTTCTTCAGATAAGGACTTTCTGGGTCTACATTCTGCTTTAAAGTTACATAATAGCCATACAATCCATTACTTCTACTCCATGTAGCAGTCCTATCCATCATGAACTTAGAGTTAAATTCATAAGGCAAACCAGGAATACCAATGGTAAGGAATAGACGTGGGTCTGCATAATCTGTTGCTTTATTATAGTCTTGATTGTTAAATGTACCGATATATGGATGTCCATTAGCATCTGTACGATAAGCATTAACAAGGTTTTGACTTGGCTTATAGAAATCACATCCTCCATCTGTTACACCAGGAATATTTGGAACAATTAGTCCATAACTCCAGTTGAGATTACCATTCTTAGTTCCATCATTGATAGAATATTGCATTGCCCAAAGACTTTCCTTTCCATTCTCGAACTGTGGTTCTGGCCTAAAGTTATTATGGAAATCACTCTCTAAGCCATAGCCTCCAGCAGCATAAATAGATGGATCACTAAACTGAACAGCTTTCAAAAGATCGTCTTTTGATATACTTGTAACTTCATTCGTGTTCTCATTATCTTGATGATAAGCCTTATACATATATACCTTCGTAAGGAAAGCTGCAGCTGATGCTTTTGTTGGTCGTCCCTTGTCTGCTTGATGAACAGGAAGGTTATTGTAAGATTCCATCAAGTCATCAATAATAACTTGCCAACCTTGATCATTCGTATATTCACGATTAGAAAGCATGTTATATTGCTCTGACTTAAGATTAGGGTCTACAACAAAAGGTATATTCTTATACAAACGCTTTAACAAAAAGTGTCCATATGCACGCAAGAACTTCATCTCAGCCAAACGTTCTTCCTTTCGAGGGTAGACAGTACTATTGACTTGTTCAAGAAGAGCTATTGCCGTGTTGGCACGTGATATACAATTGTATAATCTTTGCCACATATCGCTAATATTCCAGTTTGTGGTCAAGACTCCTTGTTCTATTTCAAGTTGATGGAACACATCTCCATCACTTGTTCCGTTACCGCCTTTATAGGCATCATCACTGCGGACATCATAATTCCACATTGAAAACGAAGAATTGATATCTTCTGCTGAAATAAATATGGCATAAGCTGATGTTACGAGTTCATCAACATGATTAGCCTCCTTTACTTGCTCATCACTTAGTGTTGCCTGTGGAGTATGTTCATCCAAGAAGTCTGAACAACTTGTCATACTAAGGGTAGCGAGCACAAGTGCTGAATATATTATTTTTTTCATATTATATAGTCAGATGATAATTGTTAGAATGTAACGTTTATACCGAATGTGATATTGAGTGGAATTGGGTAACCATAGTTTGGATTCTCTGGATCAACACCAGTAAAACTCTTACTATGTATAGTTAATAAATTCTGCGCACTGAGGTAGAAACGTAAACGCTGCATTGCAAGCCGGTTCGTCATACTCTTTGGCAGATTATATCCTAACTGAATAGTACGTAGTTTTAAGTATGAGCCATTCTCTACCCAATAAGTAGAAACACGCTTCTCATTATTATTATCAGAGAGTGAGAGCGCAGGAATATTACTATTTGGGTTGGTACTACTCCATGCATCTAACAAGCGTTGACCCTTATTTAGGAAACCAATATTCAAACCAGCCCAAATATCTGTCTGCTTCTTTAAATCAGAGATAATATCTACACCTTGTACACCTTGCCAGAACATTGTGAAATCAAAGTTTTTGTATTCAAGATACACATTAAGACCATAAGAAAAGTCTGGTGTTGGATTATAAATCCAGTCTTGGTCTGCTTCTGTAATGACATTATTGCCATCCAAGTCTTTCCAACGCATACGTCCAAGTTTTGCACCATCCTGTCTCGCATGATTATCTATTTCATCTTGGCTCTTAAAGATGCCATCAGCAACATAGCCAACTTGTGCACCCATAGGATGACCAATAACACTCTTCACACCATTACCACCAAAGGTTCCATTGGCAGCAACTGTTGCTGGCAAAGCTGTTATCTTATTACGATAAGTACTAAAGTTACCTGCTATGTCATAATGAAAACCACCATTGGTTGACTTGCGATAACCCAAGTTGAGTTCTACGCCACGATTCTCCATAGCACCAGCATTGATCCACTGTGTACTTCCTTCTCCCATAGCTGCGATACCAGCCATCTGTACGAGAATATCCTTAGTCTTTTTATAATACCAGTCAAAACTTCCATAGAGTGAAGATTTGAGCATAGAGAAGTCCAGACCAAGATTAGTCTGATAGGTCGTTTCCCATTTGATGTCATTATTACCGAGTTGGTCACGTTTAAATCCACTTGGCAATTGACGACCACCATTAGTACCTGCTATATCATATGATGTACCATAACTCTGACCACCATTTTCATTTACTCCATAGTTACTAACATATATGGTGTAACGCGCGATGTTAGAAATCTCTTGATTACCAGTTGCTCCCCACGATGCTCTAAGTTTTAAATCATTCAACCATTGTGCACTCTTTAAGAACTTCTCTTGATTAATGCGCCATCCCAAAGAAACAGAAGGGAATGTTGCATAACGATTATTCTTACCAAATCGTGATGAGCCATCATAACGAAGGGTGAATGAAGCTAAATACTTGTCAGCATAATTATAATTCAATTTTCCGAAATAAGAAACCAAAGAGTATCCACTTCCTCCACCATAGGCTTGTGCAGTACCAGTACCAGCATTAGGCCACATGTAGGTAGGATTAAGAATCAGGAAGTCTTCTTTATAACCTGAGAAGTAGTTGTCATCTTCACGGTTCAACTCAATACCTGCCATTGCGTCTACACGATGTAAACCAGCTTGCAAATTATAAGTTGCAACAGCATTCCACATCCACTTTGTCCAATGTTCTTGTTTTGCCTCAACTGCATTCTTAGAATTGGCAACCGTTCCTTCTGTTATAGGGTAAGTAAAGAATCTCTGCTGCTTCTGAGCATAATCCAATCCAAAGGTTGAGCGCAAATTAAATCCCTTAAAAAGGTGAAGATTTATGTATGCATCACCAAAAGTACGCCAATAAACATAACGATTATCACTGTTACGATACAGACGTGCAACAGGGTTCTCACGATCAGGATAACCACCGACTGGACCCGCATAAGTTCCGTTCTCTGTGTAAACAGGGAGTGAAGGATTAAACTGAAGAACATTTTCAAGGAAGCCGCCAGGTGCTTGAACCTCTGACGTACGACTTAACGTAAAATGCTCTCCAACGGTTAAAACATCTTTTATCAACTTATATTCAGTATTCATACGAGCTGAATAACGATCAAAGTCAGATGTCTTAATGATACCTAAGTTCTTATAATAACCTAATGAGAAATAAGACGAATGACGATCTGAACCGCTACTTACCGCTACATTATAGTTCTGAACAACACCTGTACGTGTCGTTTTATCAAACCAGTCTGTATCAGCAGCAGGTGTTGTTCCTGCACCATCAAGATACTTACGCATGCTAATGCCATTCAACACAGGATTTCCTTGTACGTCGTAACTCCAGTCGTAACGATACCCTAAACCATTAGTATTTGGATCCATACCATCGTTAACATAAGCTTGCCACATTACCTGTCCATACTGTTTCGCATTAAGAACTTTCATCTTATGGGCATACATTGACGCCGCAATAGAAGCATCAATATCTACGTTTACTCTTCCCTCCTTACCTTTCTTTGTAGTAATAATGATAACACCATTAGCTGCACGGCTACCATAGATAGAAGCAGAAGAAGCATCTTTCAAAACTTGGATACTTTCTATATCACTACCATTTAACTCATGCATACCAGCCTTAGTCGGTACACCATCTATAATATAAAGAGGATCGTTATTATTCAGAGTTCCAATACCACGAATACGTACCGTAGCAGATCCTGAAGGTGAACCATCTGCAGAGATATTCATACCAGGAACCCTACCTTGTAGCGCCTTCATTGGATTGTTCTCATTCTGCTTTGCTAATTCATCTACGCTTACAACCGAAACAGCTCCTGTAAGATCTGCTTTGCGTTGGGTTGTATAACCCGTAACAACGACTTCGTTTAGTTCACTCGCATTTGTCTGTAGCTGTACCTTTATTCCGACACCAGCCTTTACTTCTACACTTTTATAGCCTACATAGGAGACTACAAGTGTAGCACTTTGTGGAGCCTTAAAGGTGAAATTACCATCAATATCGGTGACAGTACCATTTGATGTACCTTTCTGTACCACCGATGCACCAATAACAGGTTCCCCCTGTTCGTCAATCACTTTACCGCTAACATCTGCTGTTTGTGCCATAACTCCAGCACAATACATCAGAAGTAACAGACTCATGATTACTCGCAATACTTGTTTCATGACTTTCTGATAGTTAGTAATACTAAATAATATTCTTTTGGTTTTATGGCGCAAAGATAAGAAATGGTGATATCCTTTTCCAATAATAATCGTTCTCCGAATGTAATAAATGTTACATAAAAAAGATATTAATAATAAATGAACGATTTGTCTATTCTCACAAATCTGACAAATCGTTCATTTTCTTAAGTGTTCAACACCTCACCTTACAGGAGATTTACACACCCACAAGTGCCTATATCACTTATTTTAAACAGTTTTCATAATCCTATTATCACTTCTTGGGATTCTCCCCAAACTCGTCTTTATAGCACTTTGAGAAATAACTGGGCGTAGAGAAGCCAACAGCATAAGCCACTTCTGACACCGTACGCTCAGTCGTTTGAAGGAGATGACGAGCACGAGTGAGACGAGCTTTACGTACAATTTCTACAGGAGAATATCCCGTAAGAGCCTTTACTTTCCGATAAAGTTGTACACGAGAAAGTCCGATTTCATCGCCAATCTGCTCTACACTTAAGTCACTATTTGCAAGGTTTTCTTGTATTATCTTTCGCAATTGCTTGAGGAAAGATTTATCAATTTCATTCGAAATATTACCGATTTCATCGTCCTCAACGCCTTTTGACCATGTTTGATTCAACTTTTTCCTACTTTCTATGAGATTATCAATACGTGAAAGGAGTAGACGAAGTGAGAATGGTTTGGACAAATAAGCATCTGCACCATGCTCATACCCCTCAGCGCGTTGCTCATCAAGACTACGTGCTGTCAGTAAAATGACAGGTATATGACTGATAGCTTTATCCGTTTTCAGCTGTTGACAAAACGCTAATCCGTCCATCACAGGCATCATAATGTCCGACAACACTATATCTGGAACTATTTTCCGTGCAAGTTCCAAACCGACTTTTCCATCAGCGGCTTCACTCACATTATACTTTTCGGATAGTACCGACCTTAAATAAGTGCGAATATCGATATTATCATCAATGATTAACACCTCTGGTTTATCTGTTTGATAAGGCTGTATAAGTTCATCTATATGACGAGCTTGATTCGGAACTTCTTCTGCGGATGATGGCTCAACCAATTGTTCTATTTTCTCTGTAGGCTGGTTAGTTACCTCTCCTTTCTGTCTAATAGGAATATGAATAGTAAAGGTACTTCCTTTTCCCTCTATACTTGTAGCACTGACTTCTCCGTGATGCAATTCTGTGAAAGCTTTCACAATAGCCAACCCAATACCCGTACCACGTCCTGCATTCTTTGCTTGATAGAAACGATCGAAAATATAAGGAAGCTCATCACTTGAAATACCACAACCATTATCTGCCACACTAATCATAACACGTCCATTCTCTTCTTTAGCTGTCAAAGTGATTTCTCCACCTTCAGACGTATATTTTAAGGCATTACTAAGAAGATTATAACAGATTCGCTCTATCTTATCTTGATCTGCTCTGAGCATGATTGTATCAGGGGCATCCATACTAATGGCAATATGCTTCTTTTGTGCAGAGACACTGAAAAGCTTAATCCATTGTTTCATACTTTCCGCAAGATTAAAGTCGGAGAGGCGTAGTTCCATCTTACCATTCTGCACCTTACGGAAGTCAAGAATCTCACTGACCAATTGTGTCAGTACAAGCACATTACGTTGTACTATCTGAAGCATACTTCGTTGTTGTGAATTAAGGTTATCATCATGGATGATATAGTTCACTGGATCAGCTATCAACGTAAGTGGTGTACGCAATTCATGACTTATATTTGTAAAAAACTGAAGTTTTGCTTTGTTGGCTTCTTCTTCTATTCTTCGCTTCATAAGGATAGTTCGATAGATATAAACCATAATACCTATCAGCAAGAGAAGGATTATGCTAAAAAGTACAATATACATCTTTTGATGATTATATTGCACCAAATAAGTATCCACCTTCCCATGAAGTGCATTGAGACGGGCGGTCTGCTTGTTCATCTCTTCATTTTGCATAAGTAAAACATTAGCGTTTGCCTTTGTTACCAATGCACCTTTTAGATAGTTGTCACGCTTATAAGGCTTCTTCTCAAGGATATTCAACGCGAGTTGCATAACCGAATCGCCTCGGGTAGGATAGATATAAGAAGCTTCTAAATTACCATCACGAACATTCTCCATACCTCCTCCTGGTACAGGAAGAGCATCTATTCCAACTATTTTTATTCCCTTAATCTTATGCTTCTTTATAGATTGCAAAGCACCTAAAGCCATGCGGTCATTTTGTGCAAAGACATATTGGAAAGACTCCTTAGACTGTACAAGTATACTATCCATAGCCGTGACACCACTTTCTTTTATCCAGTCTCCATACCCACGAGCTACGACCTTTACATTAGGGTAACTCTTCAGCGCATCCATAAAACCTCTGTTTCGTTCGATTGCAGGAGACGATGCTTGTAATCCACAAATCTCTGCTATATTCCCTTTACCCTCTAACTGCTGACCGATGAAATAGCCTATTTCGTGTCCAGCCTCATAGTTATCAGCCCCTATAAAGGCTGTATACTTTCTTGAATCGGTCTTACGGTCGAAGAGGATAACAGGGATTCCTGCATCGTATGCTTTATCGATGACCGATGAAATCGTATGAATTTGATTGGGAGAAACAATAAGAAGGTTGACCCCTTCCTTTATAAACTGTTCAATCTGTTGTTTCTGTAACCTGTCATTATCATTAGCTGAAGCAAATTTCAGTGTTACATTATCATGCTGATAGGTACTCATCACAAGTTCGTTGTTGAGCTTATCGCGCCAAATATCTTCAGAGCACTGAGATACTCCTATAACATATTTTTTTACGTTGTTATCCGAACAGGCTGAAAACACCAATGTAAGAAAAACGACATATAGCCATTGCTTCATCTGCATAATTATCAAGTAGATTATATATAATCCCAAAAACAATTGAGATAATACAGGTTTACCGCAACAAAGTTACATTCTTTCTTCTGTATTTGCAAGTATAGAAGTAAGTAATTCTGTATCTACTAAGCAAGCGTTGACTATCTTTTCAACCTTTCCGTTCTTGTCCGTTCTTAATAAAAAATAGGGTCTTCAGAATTTTGGAGTGATAATAATCCGCCTAAGCTTAGGTCTTTGGCGAGATGTCACACAGAGAAATGGAGAGTACGGAGGATTATCAAAGCAAGCACTGGTAGGCACGGAGGCACCGTCGGTGCATAGAGCGACGGAGATAGTTTGCCAATTCTGTTAGCAATTTATATACAAAGCGTTCATACCAAAAGGGTTATCAGAAATCTGTATGCTGCACCTCCGTCGCTCTTTGTGCCATCGGCACCTCCGTGACATTGCCTTTATCTCCATCCTCTCCGTAGCTCTGTGTGCCTTATTATATGAGAGTTTTAGTTTATCACTCCATATTTCGGAAGAACCAAAAAACATATATCCACAGCCTTTACTTTAATCTCAAATCGATAATTAGAGCAAAATATGCTTTGATTCTAACTACCGATTAGAGTTAAAAGACTATCTATTAACGATTCAATATTCCTAACTCGCACAGTTTTATGTTTTTAAAGGAGGCTCTATTGCCATCAGAATAGAACTTAATAGAGGTGTATGGTTCGGTTGGAAAGACAAGGTTGGTCATTGAGATACGACCGCTATCGACGAAGATTTCGATAGAACACTTGTCAACAAAGATGTTCAAGTGGTAGGTGTCAGAGTTGCAAAGGCTCAATGGTGCCCATGTACCGAGTGCAAAGTCGTTCTGATAATTAATGGAGTTCAGCTTGCGCAATGGTCCAGAAGCCTTCTGTTCCTCACGGTCGTCATAGTCGGTTTCGATTTTATGAGGTTCTGACTTCTCACCAAATTGAACCTTTCCACTCTCCGTACGGTCCATGACAAGTCGGCCAGACTTCCTATCTAAGTAGATATCTACCCGCTCTCCTCTATCGTTGTAAAGGACTATTCCTGCCTTCATCGCCTTGTTTAGCGTTACATCCATCTCTATTTCAAAGGCATTCTCCTTACTTGTTGACACGTTCTTTGCGTCCCGCTCGTTAGCAACCAATAGGTCAGGCAGACGCTTATAGTTCTTTCTCAGTGCTGCAACCTCTGGTGCAACGTTTGCAGACATATAGACTTGTCCGTCCTTACCTGTGAAGAGCTTGAATTCACGAGGGAGCGTATTTGCACCACGATATTGACGGATAGGCGTAACGTTAGCATACTGCCAGTTGCTCATCCATGCTATTCCCAACACACGGTCTTTAACGCCTGAGAAGGTAACAGTGGCATAATGGTCCTTACCATAGTCGAGGAACTTAGCTACAGAAGGGTCGCTATCGCAGGTGAAGTTCGTCCCATCGAAATCGCCAACAAAGTATTCTGTAGCGCTACCACCAAAGAGACAGCCCGGATTAATGTTCACTATCATCACCCATTTGGTCTTATTAGGATTGCCATCAACAGCGAGTTGGAAGAAATCAGGGCATTCAAACTGGTTTGGCTGTGCACCATATCCTTTGCCAAAAGCACTGACGTAGGTCCAATCCTTGAGGTTTGGCGATGAGTAGAAACGCATCTCTTTGTCGGCAGAGACTATCATATACCATCTCTTCAGCGGTTCATACCAGAAGACCTTTGGGTCGCGGAAGTCTTTCACACCATCGAAAGGCTTCAAAACAGGGTTCTTCTCATATTTACGGAAGGTGTAACCGCCATCGGTGCTATAAGCCATACACTGCGTCTGAGCATTCTCCTTGCTGTCAGAAGTGTACAGAGAGATGATAGCATTCCTACCATAACCTGCCGTACCATCCCTATCTATGACCGTACTACCAGAGAAGATATGTCCCATAGGGTCGCGATTGAGCGTCGGCTCAACCTCCTTCCAGCGAATAAGGTCACGACTGATAGCATGCCCCCAGTGCATGTTTCCCCACATGGAGCCGTAGGGGTTGTATTGATAACATAGATGATAGACCCCATCTTTATAGAACATACCGACCGGATCGTTCATCCATCCGTAAGAAGGAGTGTGATGATAAGAAGGACGATAGAAATCGGTATTGGTCACATCCCACACGTTTGAGAGCCTTAACTGTCCTTGTTTGAAGGTTAGCGCATCCGCTTTTAGATTTAAGATCTTGACTATTGAGGTCTTACCCTTATTGAGTTTGAATGGTACATAATAGTCGGTTTTACCTTGTGCCAGCCTTACATCCATCCACGTATCGGTCTTCTTGCCATAATCAAGTATCACCTGCGCCTCATCTTTCCCTTCTTCAATCGGAAGGAGAAGATACTTTGGCGACTTTTCTATCTTCACAATCGTTGTGTCACCATCACGTGTGATGTTCATTGTCTGTGCCGTAGCCGATACAGAAAGAGCTGTCAAGGCTGCATAAAGGAAAAGATTTCTTTTGTTCATTGCTATTTTTAGTTATGGTGTTCCCATTAGGCTATTGCACTATGGGCTACGCCTGACGTATCTAATTAGGTGAAAGACGAACAGACATCGCTCTCTCCTTCGTTATCACTGCTGCCCGTGAGCAATAATGAGGAAGAATGACATGTAAGCAATGCCGCATCTGCATAACCCTCAAAGGGTTGGAGTTACTGCAGCAAAGATACATTCTTTCTTTTGTATCTGCAAGGAATAAACAAGTTATTATGCGTATAAAATATGACTACAGACGGTCATGAAACGTCTTTATCTTCATCTTTTCCTTAGACTAACACTTCTCATCGCATTGTAGAAAACAGCAATAAACCATTTCTTTTCACGTAAAGAATTATTTTTTTCATGAAGATAAATATTTCTTTTCATGATAAAAAATATTTTTTTCATGAAAATAATTCGATACCAATAGCCTCTGTATTCTTTTATAGTCCGCTCATCAATCCCCATGAAAGTTAACTTCTTGCTGCAAGAAAAGCCTCCACAACATAGCATAAAACCCACATAAAAAAATATCTGTGATATCCTTTCGGACATCACAGATACTTGATAATATAGATGAATCTAATGATTTTTCTTATTAGGCAGCGTATTAATCAGCGTATGGAGTTGTCTTCCATAAGCGAACAGGAGCGCTCATGATGAAATTCACCTTATACCTTGTGTCACCCATAGCACCACCATCTGTTCTATCACCATTCACAGGAACGTTTACATAAAGATAGTGTTGGAAGAAGCCACAAGTCTCGTTTCCGCCCTGTGAACCTATGAAAGCAACAGCCTGTTTGGGTCGAACAGTATTCAATCCGAGCATTGCTCCCATGCCATTAGAGTTCTGTGGAGTATATCTTCCATTGTCTGTTGTATTGTCAGGGGTCCAATATTGTGTTCCCTTTCCTAATGTTGATGAATCGTAATACCAGAAAGTTTGGTTACCAGCAGAGGCAGAACTGTTCACTCCAGCGTATGGGAATATACGCTTAGTATCGGCAGGATAGGTGGTGCCATTGCTTGGGTCAGCCCAAAAGTCTTCCGTATCGATATCATCCATATCCAGTACAAAGCGTGGACCAAGGTAACGTTGGGTGAGTACAGCTGCCCCATTCACATCTTCATAACGTATGGTATAGCGATAGTTATTATTGTCTATCCATGTTGGATTGCCGTCAAGTCCTGCGCTAACTCGTGTTGGAGAAGCTGTTACATGCCCCATATAAACCTGGCCTTCTCCGCTATTGGTAATATAATCGGGCTTTTTAGACATACCAATCATATAGGCAATAAGTTTGCCGTTGCTATCTTTCACACCCTTAGAATAGGAATGGAACACGAGTTTAGTGGTGCTCCAACCCGGTAATTTGGCAGGAGAAACAACGCCAACAGCAAACTTATAGCTTGCACCAGCATTGCGGAAGCCAGCAAAACCAAAGTATTGTGCAATGATACTACGCCAGTATTCGTTGCCAGCAAACATATATCCAGACGGTATAGAAGCCAGTTTGTCGGTTATCTTTTCTGTGTTTGCAACATATTCTTGGTAAGTATAGCGTTTTGTATTAGCCACATTATAATCGTTATCAACTGACAATTCGGCATCCGTACCAAAGTTATCGTGTTTTGCAATGTAGCTTAATGGAGGGAATTTGTATACCACACTACCCCTTGCCGGATAGTTAGCACCCGATGTATAAGGTTTTAACGAACCGTAAGCAGGTATCATATTGATGGAAGAAGGCACATTTTTAGTAGCCGAACTGGTCTCTGTAGGCACAGCCATCAGTAGGAACTGCGTTTTAGCAACATGGTTTACGGTGTAATTAGTGCTTGTTGCAGATTCCGTATTATCATTATACAGCTTCACAGCTTGTGTCTGTGGGGCCATCCAAACATATATATAACTTGGTGCTTCACTATTATTTGGCACATTATCGAAGTTGTTTCCCGTTGCATCTTTTAGGAATGTATGATCGATATAAGTAAGAGCTGTATTGAATTTCTTGCTTATATCGTTGTCAGCCTTTGCGTCATTAGCTTTCTCCTCTGCATAGTTTGCAATATATACACCCTTAATAGAGAAGTGCTTTTTGGCTATAAGTCCGTCAGAGCCAATCATTGCGTTATCTGTCAATGGACGTTGATAGAACTTGAAAGCCTTGAAAGCGGTTTTGAAAGAGGGCGATGTAGCCGATGCAATAGTAGCATCCTTTGTATCTGTCAAGTCGGTCGTTGGAACCTCATCAAATACCTTTAAATCAAACTGACCACAAAGGATATTACTTGTTATAATACGCACACCATTGTACTTAAAACCAAACCCGGTCTTATTAGTTACCTTTAAGCGAACAATTGTTCCGAACTGCTTAAAACGAACAGGGTCTTTTGCTTTAATAGTTTTATTGGCTTGATTGGTTTCTAACTCACGCCAGCTGAACACGTATGGTATGTTTGCTCCCCACTTAACTTTGTTTCCAGCAACACTGCGAGCCACATGTCCTTCAATAAAACCATTGAATTTAACTTGATTAGCACCTGGGAGTGGCTCTCCACCCAGTATTCCGCATACGAACCACTTACCCTTACTAAGGTCGGTTCCTGCTTTCATCTCGAATGTTTCGCTTGGCTCGAGCGTAAGTTCACCACCTTGTTTATAAGTCCAATTCGTTATAACCTTCGTTACAGGTTGCGTAGTGTCTGTACTCTTAAAGACAAGGAGTACTGGTACTTTATCACCATTTGCAAGCTCAGTACCCTCATTAGTACCCTTATTATATATACCTATTGGAGTTGGAAAACCTGTATTGTCGTCAGTTTCATAACCTATAGCGTTGTTACCGCCCGCACGACTTGTAGGCGCAGCTTGGTTGCCCTGCATATTACCTTCCATAGACATAGAGACAGTAATACCAGGCTTACCATCATTGCTGTTAACATTCTCTGTGACATCTTGATCAACACAACTTGTAAAAAGCAATGCGCAGACAGCGATGCATGAATAAATTAAATGTTTCATATATGAATGTATTCTTTTCTATTATTTACTATCATTTAAGGATCTTGAAAATCAATGCCACCAGTGTTATCCTCAGGGTCTGGCTCGTCATTACCAGGGTCAAGACTCCCATGGATACCACTACGAGCATGGAACCCGCACTCCATAAACTCTTCAGTGTAAAGACTCAATACGTCTGTATTAGGCTTTACATAATCTTTCCTCTTCATAAATTGTAATATAAAGTTTTTTTAATAAGTTCGTTGGTTAATTCTTTCTAACCCATTCCTACGGGCAGGGAGCCGCCTTTTGAATACCTATTGAATACTTTCTTTTTGTCAAGTAATATTGAAAACGTCCCTCTAATTCACTACAAAATTACGTATTATCATTCAAAATACGGGTATATACAAATGCGTTTTTTAGATATTTAACAAGGCACATACACCTTATAAATCAATGAGTTAAGAAGCTGATACAACAGTTAAAAAGTAAAGAATGGATAGTGATATTTAGGAGTTAAGGAGTGAAAGGGAGTTAAGACAATGGCATAACAAGGATTTTAGGAGTTAAGGAGAGAAAGGGAGTTAAGACAATAGCATAACAAGGAATTTAGGAGTGAAGAAGCATAAGGGAAAAGACTAATGACTAAACTCCCTTTCACTCCTTAACCCCTTAACTCCACAAAAAAGCGAAAGGGAATAGACTAATGTCTTAACTCCCTTTCACTCCTTAAAACTCCTTAACTCCAAAGGACACTACTCTGGATAGAACTTGATGCAGACAGGGTGACTAAGGATAACATCTTGATTAGTATTCTTAAGCATACCCGTACTCTTATCACGTGAGTAAACCTGTATTGAGTTGTCATCACGGCAAGCAACAAGAAGGAACTTACCATTTGGCGTGATAGCAAAGTTATGTGGGTGTTTGCCTGTACGCTGTGCACCGACACGAGTCAATGTACCATTGTTATTTACACGGAAGATTGTGATACCATCACCCTTCAGACGTGTACTGGCATAAACAAACGAACCATCAGGACTAACATGGATATCAGCACCACCACGTGCGTTAGCGTAATCGGCAGCAATAGACTGGAGTTCCTTTAACTTACCATCACTATAACTGTAAACAGTCACCTTACCAGACAACTCACTCATAAGGTAAGCATACTTACCATTAGGAGAGAAAACAAGATGACGTGGACCAGAGCCTGGCTTCACATGAGCAGCAATACCATGGTCCTCTAACTTCTTATTACGTTCATTATAAGAGAAGCAAAGAATACGGTCGCCACTGAAGTCGGTTGTAAGGATATAACCATCAGGCGCAAAGATAGCACAATGTGCATGAGGCGTGTTCTGACGTGAACGGTCTGGTCCTCCTTTCTTACTACCTACCTGAAGCAAAGACTTACCAAGTGTACCGTTCTTAAGAATTGGGAATACAGAGATTGTACCACTAGAGTAGTTAGCTGTAAGCGCAATCTTGCCATCTGTAGCCACATAACAAGGGTCAGCACCATGTGTCAGCTGAGAGTTCTTAAATGCGAAAGTACCGTTTACAGGGTCGTAACCAATACTATTGAGAACAGCCGTTGCATTGTTCTTCTCGCTAACAGCATAGATGTTACGCCCATCCTTACTGAAAGTAAAATAAGAAGGGTTGTCTACCTTCAACGAAGTAATGCCTGATGCCGTACCCGTAGACTGGTCGAAAGAGAAGGAATACAATCCCTGACTACCTGCATCGGTATAAGTACCAACAACCATCTTAATATTACTGTCGGCAAAACCGATTACAGGAACGAAGGCTAAAGCCATGCTTAACAATTTAGATTTTAATTTCATCTTGGTTTATATGTTTATGTTCAATATTTAGATCTCTATCGTATCATCCGCCCTACGCAGCCCTCTTTGAGAAAAGACATAGCACAACAATACGTTGTTGCAAAAATAAATAAAACAATTATAAGACACATTCTTTTTTATCATTTTTGGCTATACAGACTGAATTTTAAGTTTTTGAAATCATTGATAAGAAACATAAAAGAAAACAAGAGAAATCTGTTTTTCTGTATAGTTCTGTGAGAAAAAGAGTCTCTTTAGGAAACTCGATCGAAAAGGGGCACCTAAGTTTTGGACTTTGAAGAAATGTCACACAGAGAAATGGAGAGTAAAGGAGATTATCAATACAAAGCACTGATAGGCTCGGAGGCACCGTCGCTACGTGGAGCGACAAAGGTAGTTTGCCTATTCTATTAGTAGTTTTATATACAAAGCATTCATCCCAAAAGAGTTATCAAGAATCTGTACGCTACACCTCCGCCGCACTTTGTGCCATCGACACCTCCAGGAAATTGCCTTTATCTCCGTTCCCTCCATCTCTCTGTGTGCTTTATTATATGAGAGTTTTAGTTTTTCAATTCAAATTTCGAAAGAACCATAAAAGTTGGTGAGACACGACAGCTATACCATTTCTGATAAATCAAATTTGCTGTCATATCTATCATCTACAACAACCTTGTAACTAACTTATTTGCAAAGAGATGGCTCTAAATGTTAAATATGACAGCAAAATGAATTTAAACTTCTCTTGTATAGAATGATATAATTAGGGGTCATACTATTTGGAAAGTGAAGGCAATAGAATAGGGTACAAAAAGACAGAATAACAAAGAGTCAGATGAGTAGTTATTCCTTTTGTTATACACTGAACTAACATAGCCATTCTCATCACCGTACATAACTCATCAATTCTAAGAAAGGGAAGCTAAACGGATACACCCTTTATATAGGATAAGGAAATAAGGGAAAGGAGTAAGACTAAATGCACATATAGTCATGTACAGATATCATGGTATTCACTCCCCATTTCAAAAAACCTCATGATAGATAGTGATACTCATGTTAATTTAGTTAAATAATCATAAAAAATACGTAGCTATGCTATTCAAACCTTTTATATAAGGTTGAAAATAAGTACCTTTGCAGTCCGATTATTAACGGGGATACACTTAGAACCCCATACGATACGTGTTAATAGTGTTGTCTTTGGCCGGACAGCATGGTTAGGTCAAGCACAGTCGTAGAAATAGAAAACGTTTTTTAGTAGTAAAATTATTAATTTTTTAGAATGGACACTTTAAGTTACAAGACTATTTCCGTAAACAAGGAAACAGCTAAGAAAGAGTGGGTCGTTATTGACGCGAGCGATCAGGTTGTAGGTCGTCTTTGCTCTAAAGTAGCTAAGCTTCTTCGCGGAAAGTACAAGCCAACTTTCACCCCACACGTAGATTGTGGTGACAACGTAATCATTATCAATGCAGCTAAGGTTGTATTCTCTGGTAAGAAGGAGACTGATAAGGTTTACACACGTTATACTGGTTACCCTGGTGGTCAGCGTTTCAACACCCCAGCACAGCTTCGTACACGTAAGAACGGTCTCGACAAGATGATTCGTCATGCTGTTAAGGGTATGTTACCAAAGGGTCCTTTAGGTCGTCATCTGTTGGATAACCTCTATGTTATCGAAGGTACAGAGCTCAACGGTCTCGAGGCACAGAAGCCAAAGGCAATTGATATTAACCAGTATAAATAATAAGGAGAAAGATGGAAGTAATTAATGCAATTGGTCGCCGTAAGAGCGCTGTAGCGCGTGTTTACCTCTCAGAGGGCACCGGTAAGATCACAATCAACAAGAAAGATTTAACTGAATTCTTCCCATCAGCTATCCTGCAGTACGTGGTTAAGCAGCCACTGCAGTTGCTCGGTGTAGAAGGTCAGTATGACATTAAGGCTAACCTCGATGGTGGTGGCTTTACTGGTCAGAGCCAGGCACTGCGTCTTGCTATCGCTCGTGCACTGGTTAAGGTTAACGCTGAGGACAAGAAAGCACTTAAGGACCAGGGATTCCTGACACGCGACAGCCGTACTGTTGAGCGTAAGAAGCCAGGTCAGCCAAAGGCTCGTGCTCACTTCCAGTTCAGTAAGCGTTAATATTTCCTTTATGTTCTTTGGGACATTAAACTTAGGACATTGAACCATACAGTCTGCTCTATTCAATAAATAGAAAGACAAAGGTTCAAAGTGTAAATACCAACGTTCAAAGGAATAAAAGGAAATGGTTTAGTATCTAAACTGACGCGATTCCTTATCGGGGGACTACCCGTCAGTTGATTCTAACAAAGCGTGGTGAAGCTCATTCGCCAAGAAAGAATTAAAAAGAACGTAAACAAGTAAAAACAAACAAAATGTCAAGAACAAATTTTGACCAGTTATTGGAGGCAGGATGTCACTTTGGCCACCTCCGTCGCAAGTGGAATCCAGCTATGGCTCCTTATATCTTCATGGAGCGTAACGGTATCCACATCATCGATCTTCACAAGACTGTAGCTAAGATTGACGAGGCTGCAGAGGCACTCAAGGGTATCGCTAAGAGTGGTAAGAAGATTCTGTTCGTCGCTACTAAAAAACAAGCTAAGGAAGTTGTAGCAGAGAAGGCTGCAGCTGTAAACATGCCATACGTAAACGAGCGTTGGGCTGGCGGTATGCTGACCAACTTCCCAACCATCCGTAAGGCAGTGAAGAAAATGACGAACATCGACAAGTTGATGAACGACGGAACATTCTCTAACCTCTCTAAGCGTGAGCTTTTGCAGATTTCACGTCAGCGTGCTAAGCTCGAGAAGAACCTCGGTTCTATCTCAGACTTGACTCGTTTGCCATCTGCACTCTTCGTTGTAGACGTAATGAAGGAGCACATCGCTGTTAAGGAGGCTAACCGTCTCGGCATCCCAGTATTCGGTATCGTTGATACCAACTCTGATCCAAAGAACATCGACTATATCATTCCAGCTAATGATGATGCTAAGGATTCAGTAGAGGCTATCCTCGCTGCTTGCTGCGGTGCTATCGCAGAGGGTCTTGAGGAGCGTAAGGCTGAGAAGGCTGACGAGAAGGCTGCTGCAGAGCAGGCTGAAGAGGCTGCTGAGGCAAAGCCAAAGCGTGCTGCTCGTAAGGCAGAAGAGGCTCCAAAGGCAGAGAACGAGGCACCAGCTGCTGAGTAATTAAACGAAACATAGTGGGCGCTGGTGAGTGCTAATGAGCTTCTATATTATTTATAATACGTGAAGTTTATTATCCCTCATCAACGCCCACAATATTTAATAATATTAGAAAGGAAAACAAAAAATGGCTGTATCTATTGAAGATATTAAGAAGCTCCGCGCTATGACAGGCGCAGGTCTGGCTGACGTAAAGAAGGCTCTCACAGAGGCTGAAGGCGACTTCGACAAAGCAAAGGAATTGATTCGTGAGCGTGGTTTGGCTATCGCTGCTAAGCGTTCTGACCGTGAGACATCAAACGGTTGTGTACTCGTAAAGCAAGTTGACGGCTTTGCTGCTATGGTTGCTATCAAGTGTGAGACAGACTTCGTTGCAAACGGTCAGGACTTCATTGCCCTCGTTCAGGAGATTCTGGACGCTGCTGTAGCTAACAAGTGCAAGAGCCTTGATGAGGTTAAGGCTTTGAAGCTCGCTAATGGTGAGGATGCTGCAACTGCAGTTCAGCAGCGTTCTGGTGTTACAGGCGAGAAGATGGAGCTCGACGGCTACAACTTCCTTGAGGGTGAGAACTTGTCTGTTTATGACCACATGAACAAGCACACTCTCGCTACTATCGTTCAGCTCAACGAAAACAACGAAGAGGCTGGTCACAAGGTAGCTATGCAGGTTGCAGCTATGAAGCCAGTAGCTCTCGACGAGGCATCTATTCCACAGTCTGTTAAGGACGAGGAGTTCAAGGTAGCTGTTGAGAAGACTAAGGAAGAGCAGGTAGAGAAGGCTGTTGTTGCTGCTATCAAGAAGGCAGGCATCAACGCTAACCTCGTTGACAGTGATGACCACATCGAGTCTAACATCAAAAAAGGTTGGTTGACACGTGAGGAAGCTGACAAGGCTATCGAAATCCGTAAGACTGTATCTGCTGAGAAGGCAGCAAACCTCAATGAGGGTATGATTCAGAATATCGCTAAGGGTCGTCTGAATAAGTTCTTCAAGGAGAACTGTCTCGTTGATCAGGAGTTCCAGTTCGGTGATGGTGACAAACAGAGCGTAAATGAGTGGCTTAAGGCTCAGAGCAAGGATCTTAAGATTGTTGCTTACAAGCGCTTCACTCTCTCTGCAGAGTAATCATAGAGATTCTTTAGAAGAAAAATATAGGAGTTGCAGGAAAGCCATCAGGCTCCTGCAACTTTTTTTTTGGCTAATAAGGCTAATAAGCCTAATAAGCCTAATAGGCCTAATAGGCCTAATAAGGCCAATTAGGCTAATAAGGCCAATAAGGCCAATAATCCCCCAAAAACATCAATAATGAAAATCTTTGCAGTCGGCATGAATTATGCCGAATATAATAAATCGCAAAACGAAACGTTATCTAAAAAGGAAGGACCAGTTATCTTCACAAAGGCTGACTCTGCCCTACTGAAAGATAAAAAGCCTTTCTTCATTCCCGATGACTTGGGAACGATTGAATATGAAACGGAACTCGTGGTGCGTATCTGTCGATTGGGTAAGACCATCTCAGAGCGTTTCGCACATAGATACTACGATGCTGTGACAGTTGGTATTGACTTCACAGCCCGTGAATTACAGCAGAAGCTGAGAGCACAAGGACTACCATGGGACCTCTGCAAAGGATTTGATGGTTCGGCAGCCTTAGGCGAATGGATACCAAAGGAGAAGTTCCTTGACATACAACGACTCCGCTTTCACCTTGATATCAATGGGCAAACCATTCAGGAAGGATGTACAAGTGATATGTTATACAAGGTAGATGAAATCATAAGTTACATCAGTCGCTACTTCACCCTCAAGACTGGTGACATTCTCTACACAGGTTGTCCATCAGGTTGTGGACCTGTACATATCAATGACCATCTGGAAGGATACATAGAAGAGAGAAAGGTTCTCGACTTCAATTGCAAGTAAAGAAGACAAGAAAAGATAGACTATCAAGAGACTATCACCCGTGGTTTAGAAAACTATGCATTGTTAACTAACAAGTAGCTTGCGTCTCTCTTCATTTTACCAGCACAAGGTATAGAAGGTAATACGTGTTCAACAAACAAGCACAAATAAGCAAACCGAACAAAGGGAATAACTGACCAAAAGACATAAGGAGGAATACATAGATAAAATGACGAAAGGATTCAACGAGCTGATAATGAAACGTTCAGCAATACTCTGCCTCATTCTCCTGTTGAGTTGTATAAAGCTATCAGCCCAGCAGCAAAGGTTTTTCAATCTAACAGTTCAAGATGTGACAATAGACTCAGTATTGCCACATTTCCACTATGCGATTCCCATAGGTGAGCAATATGCTGATTCTATCTACGACTTAGAGATACGTTACCCAGAGTTCATAGATATGAGCCAGACTGACATAGCCCGATATAATGCACTGACAAGTATTATACCACCCACATTACCAGAAATACACCAGCAGATGACCGTCGAACGCAAGCGTGGCGTATTAGAGATTTCTCTAATGCCAATCGTTCAGCGCAACGGAAAAAAGCAGTTCCTCGTCAGTTTCATGATAGCTCTTACATCGCATCCAAAGAAAAGGACGACAAAAGAGCTTACTACTCGTGCTGGTAGTGGAGCCTCATCTACTACTACAAGTCGCTATGCAGAACATTCCGTTCTCGCCAATGGTAAATGGGCAAAGATACGTGTTCCTGCCAATGGTGTCTACCAGTTGACCAACGACCTCATCCGCCGTGCGGGCTTCTCTAATATAGATAAGGTGAAAATCTATGGCTATGGCGGGCACTTACAAAAGGAAGTACTAACAGCAAATGACATCATTTCGCATGATGACTTAAGAGAGGTTCCTACCTATAATAGTAATGGTAGACGCCTTTTCTACGCTCGTGGCCCTATCAGTTGGGAAAGTAACACATCTGTGAAGAGAGTCCGCAATCCCTATTCAGACTATGGCTATTATTTCCTAACTGAGGATAATAACACTGCACCTACGACTATTTCAGACAGCACCACCTTCCTTAATAGTTTCTATCCATCGGCTGACGACTACCATAGTCTACACGAAGTAGACAATTTTAGTTGGTATCATGGAGGGCGCAACCTCTTTGAAGAGACACCATTAAAGCTCAACGAAGGTAAGATTTTCACCTTATCTAATAAAGCACATGCGCCAAATGCAAAACTCACAGTAGCCATAACAACAGGTTCCTATACCTCAACTGTAAAGGTAGAAGCAAATGGTCAACATCTGGGCGATATCAGAGTATCACCTCAAGACTCCTTTGACAAAGGCTACGAGGAAATCAGGACCTACACCCTCAACACACTCCATGCTGTTGATAGTATCAAATTAACCACTCTGTCAGGCGGTCCTGCACGTCTTGACTACCTCGTCATGACTTACCCTACGCCTGCGCCAGCTCCCTTTTTAAAGGCTTCCTTCCCTACACCCGAATATGTTTATAATATAACCAACCAAGACCATCATGCTGACGAGCCTGTCAACATGGTGATTATCATCCCTACAAGTCAGAAGTTATTAGCACAAGCAGAACGCTTAGCAGCCTTCCATCGCACACACGATAACATCACTGTACGCATTGTTCCAGCAGACGAACTCTATAACGAGTTCTCCAGTGGGACTCCTGATGCTATGGCTTACCGTCGTTATATGAAGATGCTTTACGATCGTGCTACTACCACCAACCTCCCACAGTCGCTCCTTCTCTTTGGCGATTGTGTATGGGATAATCGTATGATGACCAGCGCCTGCCGCAATCTCAACCCCGATGACTATCTCTTGGCATACGAGAGTGAGAACTCATTCAGCGAGACCGACTGCTATATCAATGATGGTTGGTTTACGTTAATGGATGATGGTGAGGGAGGAGACTTACTGAGACGTGACAAAGAAGACCTCGGAGTAGGTCGCTTCCCAGTTACTGATCCCTCTGAAGCAAAGATATTAGTCGATAAGACTATCAGCTATGCAGAGAATAAGAATGGTGGGAGTTGGGAGAATGTCATCATGTTCATGGGCGATGATGGTAACAACAACCTTCACATGCATGATGTCAATGAGACCGCAGAGACCATTATGTCGACCTATCCCGACTATCAAGTAAAGAAGGTGATGTGGGATGCTTACCCTCGTGTATCGTCTGCCACCGGTAACACCTACCCTGAAGTAAGTGCTATCATCAAGCAACAACAATCACAGGGTGCACTTATCATGGATTATGCAGGACATGGAAAAGAAGACCAAATATCCCATGAAGCAGTGCTACGCCTTAATGACTTTGCTAATTTCACCAATGCTAATCTACCTCTTTGGATTACTGCCAGCTGTGACATTATGCCTTACGATGGTACGATCCCGACTATCGGTGAAGCGGCAATGTTAAATAAGAAAGGTGGTTCAGTAGCCTTCTGGGGTACTACCCGCACGGTATATGCCTACTATAACAAGGCTATCAACACCGCTTTCCTTAAGCATGTACTAAGCTTTACAGATGGAAGACCAACCACGTTGGGCGAGGCGCAGCGTTTAGCTAAGTGTGAGTTGATTAACTCAAACAGCGACCTTACACCGAACAAGTTGCAGTATGCCCTATTAGGCGACCCTGCCCTCTCCCTTAACCTCCCTACCTTAGAGATTAAAGTAGAGACGATGAACGGACAAGCCCCCAATGCGTCAGGCTCAGTTACACTCAAGGGTGGCTCGGTTGTGACCGTCAAAGGGTACATAGCAAAGGCCGGAAACAAACAGACCGACTACAAGGGACTACTCACAGCGACCGTTCGTGACACGAAAGAACTCATCACTTGTAAGCAACAAGAGGAGACATCCGCAAGTGCTTTCCAGTATTATGACCGCCAGAAGGTGCTCTACAATGGTACTGACAGTATCAAGAATGGCGAGTTCACCTTTACCTTTGCCGTACCACGCGACATCAACTACGCAGCAGGTACGGGCCTGATTAATCTCTTTGCCATTAATGACAACCACACCCTCATGGCCCAAGGTCACGAAGAAGGGTTCACGATTGATGGCTCTGAAGTTGTTTATAATGATTCCATCGGACCATCTATCTATGCTTATCTCAATTCACCTTCGTTCGTTAATGGCGGTGAGGTAAACAGCACTCCATACTTCTATGCACAGATAACAGACAAAGATGGCATCAATGCCTCTGGTAATGGTATCGGACATGACATGCAGCTGACTATCGATGGTAAGTTGACACAGACCTACATCTTAAACGACAATTTCCGATATGACTTCGGTAGCTATACCTCAGGAGCAACAGGTTTCAGCATACCAGAGCTCTCTGAGGGTCCACACACGCTACAGTTCCGTGCGTGGGACATACAGAACAACCCTTCAACCGTCACACTTCAGTTCAAAGTTGTCAAGGGATTGGCCCCAGAAATCTATAGTGTCAATGCCTCAAAGAACCCAGCCACGACAGAGACAACCTTTATCGTTACCCATAACTACATTGGTTCAGATGTGGATATAGACATCGAAGTATTCGATATGAGCGGTCGACTCCTATGGCACCGCAGTGAGACTGGTGTTGCATCGGGCAATGCCATCACCGCCAACTGGGACCTTACCGTTGAGAGCGGGGCAAGACTCAAGACGGGAGTCTACCTCTATCGAGTACGCCTCAGCAGTAATGGTGCCACAAAGGTATCGAAAGCTAAGAAACTAATTATCTTAGACAATAAATAAGACAAATAGAACGTTCCTATCCATATAGCAACATAAAACAAGCAACACAATTAAAACAGAATGATTAATAAGCTTCGTATAGCCATCCTCTCACTGACGGCACTTGCCTCGTCTACCGCTTTTGCGCAAGAGAAGAAGGATATCTTTAACCCTGTCAACACATCAGTTACTTCACAGACTATTGCTCCAGACGCACGTGCGGCTGGTATGGGTGATGTTGGTGTGGCCACTGACCCTGATGTCAACTCACAGTATTGGAACCCTGCTAAATATCCTTTTAACATCTCTCGTGCGGGTGTCTCACTGAACTATACGCCTTGGCTCCGCCAGTTAGTGAGCGATATTGACTTAGCCTACCTTGCTGGTTACTATCGTATCGGTGACTATAGTGCTGTCTCAGCATCATTGCGTTACTTCTCTTTGGGTGAGGTGCAGATGACTGATGGCTCTAATATGACCATCAACCCCTACGAGATGTCATTGGATGTAGCCTACTCCTTGATGCTAAGCGAGCATTTCTCATTAGGTGCAGCGGTACGTTGGATATACTCCGACCTTACCTATAACTATACAGACGACACCGCTCCTGGTTCTGCCTTTGCTGCCGACCTATCATGCTACTACCAGAACTATATCAATATCGGCGAACGCGAGTGCCAGTTAGGCTTAGGTATGAACATCTCAAACATCGGCTCTAAGATTACCTTCGGTGGTGACAACCGTTCTGAGTTCATCCCAACCAACCTCCGTTTAGGTGCTTCCTTGATGGTTCCTATCGATGAGTTCAACCGTTTTACCATTGCTGCTGATGCCAACAAGTTATTGGTTCCGACTTATCCAAAGCGCAGGGCTGATGAGACACAGGTAGACTATGACAATCGACTCCAGAAGGATTACTATGACGTATCATCTATCTCTGGTATCTTCAAGAGCTTTGGCGATGCACCTAATGGTGCTTCTGAAGAGTTACAAGAGATACAGTGGAGCTTAGGCGCAGAATATACTTATAATGACAAGTTCTCCCTTCGTGCTGGTTATCACCATGAGAGTGAGAACAAAGGTAACCGAAAATACTTCACTGTGGGCGCCGGCTTTAAGATGAATGTCTTTGCTTTAGATGCGGGATATGTCATTGCAACGGCCAAGAACAACCCACTCGACCAGACTCTCCGTTTCTCCCTCACCTTTGATATGGATGGTATTAAGGACTTGTTTAAGAGAAGATAAACAACAACTGGCCCCTCCCCCAACCCCTCCCCAAAAGGTAGGGGAGTGATTACTACAATTAGCAAAATCCTTGATAGTAATCTTCTTTACATAAGTATTATAAGACTTTTAATATAAACCAATAAAAACCTATCCCTTGCATTAAACATCCTCTACCTTAGAAGAGCTTGGGAAAGTCCCCATTATTATGACCAATTCTACTCAACCCATCCCATCTTTCCGTGTCGGAATGGGATATGATGTACACAAACTTGTGGAAGGACGCGACCTTTATTTAGGTGGTATTAAGATTGAGCACAGCCTCGGTCTGCTCGGACACAGTGATGCCGACGTATTGATTCATGCCATCTGTGATGCCTTACTCGGTGCTGCTAACATGCGTGACATTGGTTATCACTTCCCCGATACTTCTGCTGATACGCTCGATATGGACTCTAAGATTATTCTTCGCAAGACCATTGACCTCTTAGCAACAAAGGGTTATCGTGTAGGAAACATCGATGCTACGGTGTGTGCCGAGCGTCCAAAGATAAACCCACACATCCCTGCTATGTGCAAGTGCTTGGCTGACATTATCGGTTGCGACGTCGATGCCGTATCTATCAAGGCCACCACTTCCGAACGCATGGGCTTCGTTGGTCGCGAAGAGGGCATGGCCGCCTACGCTGTATGCCTTATCGTGAAAGGCTAATAGTCACCGCATAGACAACAGATAAGCTACGAATACATATCCGTACTATCCTATCATCATCATAAAAACCAAAGGCTGAAATCCAAAAGAGGGTTTCAGCCTTTTTTCGTTTGGTGGTTTCGCCTCTTTTTACTCCTCCACAGAGAGGGACATAGCCACCAAGATAACCCTACAAAAGGTAGTTCTATCCCCTGCCCCACCCTCTCTGGGAGGAGAATAGAATGTGAGGTTACCCCTATTGGACTATGAATAATAGAAGATAGAACACCAAATATATACAGAGGACGTGTGAGAGTAGAATAGTCATCGCTCCCTCTTCATTCGAGGAAGGGCCAAGGATAAAACACTTTCTTCGCTCTTAATGTCAACTTTTTTCGCCTCTTACACATCCAAGACATGCTCCACAAGGTGCAAGAAGAGGCCTTTCTACATCCAAGAACATGCCCTTCAAGGGGCAAGAAGACGCTCTTCTTGAAGCAAGAAAGGCATCTTCTTCAACGCCTTCTATAATCATCTGATTATATGAAGGTTACAGACTCAGTTCTTGATAGAATCATACTCCTTTCTTGAGGGTTATTGACACAACAATTCGTAATACTTTTTTACCATCCCAATAACACCTCCAAAATGTAGTATGTTGCTCCATAATACCCGTAAAGACTATTTGCTTAGCAGCTCGTCTCGTCTTTCTACTCCGCTGAGAACAGCTTTCAAGGAACAAACCTACCTTCTTAACGGCTTTTTCCAATAAAAAACATTAACTTTGCAATATAACCATTTGAAGTTTATCCTTTAGCGTTTAACTCGTAGGTAATAACAATTAAAAACCAACATACTATTTATAAAAAAGCATGAAACATTTTTTACACATCTTAGTACTAACACTTATATTGGCTTTGCCATTACGAGTTTGTGCTGACACAGTTACCTTCGATTTCACTACTGACGAAGGACTCAAAGCTTTAGGCATAGAGAAACCCAAACAAGGAAAGGCTGCAAATCTGTCTGACAAGGGCTATACACTCCAAGATGTAACCTTAACGCAAAAGAAAAACAATGCCTCAACGCCTACACGAATATGGAACTCTAAAGGCAATATAGAGTTACGTTTCTATGCAAATAGTGAGCTTACCCTTAGCGTACCAGCAGGGAAACAGATTACAAGTATTATTTTTACTGGTAACTTGAAAAGCACATGTAACAGCGGAGCACTAAATGGATTGTCATGGACAAACAATAATTCTGTGATTAATTCAGTGACTTTTAAAGCATCTGCAACGAATAATATCAATACGATAACAGTAAATTATTCGGCAACACAACCAACGAAACCTATCGCAAAGGTGAACAGTATCAAAGAACTGAAGGCCTTAGCAAGCGGAACAAAGGCTACCCTCACCCTCACCGATGGCAATGAAGGCAGTATGGCACGTGTCCTTTACGTATTCGGAACAGGTAACACACAGGAGGCATACGTACGTGACAAGACGGGTGCAGTATGCTTCTATGGTATCAATCCAAACGTACCTTTCGTTAGCAACCAGCACTTAGCAGGACAGATTACAGGTGAGTATGTCGTGGAAAATGGTGTTCCATGCTTTAAAGCTATCCCTAATGTGACTAACACCTCACTGCTTGTCATTGCAGCACCTGTTACTGAACAAGCTGTCCAACCAAAGGAGATTGAAGCAAAGAATTATCTTGATAACACTGCTGATTGGGTATGCTTGAAGGACCAGACACTTGTCGATGATGCCCTCACCACGCAAGACGGTATTGTCATCAACAACCGCTTTGGTAGTAACAATAAATACACTGCACCGTATCAAGGCGCTATCATTGACCTTGCAGGAATCGTTGTTCCGAATAGTGAAAGGAAGGAAATCAACCCAATCTACCTGAATAACCATCGTCCTATCACCTTTGTTATTGACGAAGAGAAGGCTTTTGTATTGCCTCAAAGCGATATTACGGACGCAGCTGTCCGCCTTAAGCGTACGTTCTCAGCAGACCATTGGGACACTTTTGCCGTTCCTTTCGACATTGAAGAGAAAGACTTAGCCGGTGCGAAGATAGCAACATTCACCAAGCAGGTAGAAGATAATACCATGATATTTGATGATAAGCAAACCCCAATAGCAGCAGGTAAGCCCTACCTCATCAAGTGGAACATCGAGAACCCTACCTTTGAAGGAATAACACTCAAGGCGACAACGACAGAGACAGTAACATCAAACGATGGACTATACAGTTTCGTGGCTGTTTATAGTCCAAAAACTCTCGCCTTGGATAAGACTGAACGTTATCTCTCTACAGATGAAAGCCTCAACTATCCAGTAAGTGCTGACAACAAGGCCAACCTTCTGAAAGGTTTACATGCCTACTATCGTGTACCAGCAACAGCGACTGTTAAGATTTCATTCTCATCGACACCAAATGCGATTACACGCCCTTATATGCTTACAAATAAGGCGATGAAGGTTTATAACCTCAATGGTCAATACGTGGGTAGTACGCTCACTAACCTACCAAAGGGAGTGTACATCGTGAATGGACATAAACTGATTATCAAATAAGAAGAGACACTACGTTATGAAGAAAACATATAACACACCGATGATTATGAACATTATTGCTAAAAATAAGGAGGATTAAAGATGAAACAGAATATTTTCACTTCACTATTGTTGCTCCTTAGCATAACAGCTACAGCACAAAATAAGAAACAAACCATCACGATTACTACCAAATTAGGCGAGGTGCATACCTACGTCATGGGTGAAACGATAGATAGTACACGTGTGATTGAGGGCGTGGGGATAAAGGTCTACCCTAAGGGAAAGACTGTTTCAGAGGATTTCCTCTTCTCTCAGATAGAATACACCATCACTGAAAACGTCACACCTAACCCCGAGCCAATAGGTAACAATTCCAATCGTAACACTGCCGACGACCTACAAAAGAACCGCGAGGGTTGGCGATTGGAGTTCCCACGCTTCTATCAAGGAACCAACAAGACGTATGAAGTGACACATTACACTACTGAGGCGAACCTTGGAGAACTGCGTAACTACTCTATCGAATGGGACGCTAAACTCAAAGCAAACCGTTGGACCTGCTATGAACTGTATGATGTTCTCCTGCAGAAGAACGTAAAGAGACAAAATGCCTTCCAACAAGACCCAGAGATACCAGCAAATGAACAAACCTCACTTGACAACTACAGTGGGAGTGGCTTTAGTCGTGGACACCTCTGCCCATCTGGGGATAGGCTCTATTCTGCCGCTCAGAACAAGCAAACTTTCTATCTAACGAATATGCAACCACAGATACAAGGTCACAATGGTGGCGTATGGGGGAAGCTTGAAGAGAAGGTACGCGATTGGGCTGGACGATGTGATACGCTCTATATCGTGAAGGCTGCCACTATAGACAAGGACGAGTATATCTGTAAGCAAGCTGATTTGGATGAGATGGCAAAGAAGGAATCATCCGACAAGTCACTTCATTTCAATGGTATCGTACCAAAGTTCTTCTATATGGCACTGCTTGCTTACGACAAGAAAACCAACTCCTATCGTGCTCTCGGTATTTGGTCGCCTCATTACAATAATAGTAAAAGCGAGTTTATCACCATACAGGAGTTACAGAATCGTACAGGTATAGACTTCTTCTGTAACCTTAGTGACGATATAGAGCAGGCTGTAGAGACAACCATCGACCAAGCGTACTGGGGATACTAACAGCTTTAGAGGTTAGTGTGTGACGTATAAAAACATGAAATAAAAGTTGCTGTCACTCCTGTCATACCCTTACCTTCCATATACCCTTAACCAACAACGAGTTATGAGAAGTGTTAAAAATGACAGCAAACGAAACTAAAACTAAAATAGGTTATTGAGATAGAGATTCTATATCAATAACCTATTCTATTTTAAGGAATATTCTTTTCGACGCTTAACGCTCAGAATGAGTAAAGAACAGACGATTATAACAGACGTTCTATCTCCTCATCAAGATTCTTAATCTGTGATGGGTTCTTCACAATGTTATTACCTCTATCAATGAGATAGATGATTGGAACCGTCTGTGCTGGTGCTGTATAAGCCTGACTAATACCCGTATCATCGTAGACGTTAATCCATGGCAGGTTAGCAACCTGCTCTTTCCAGAAGTGCGCATTATCATCCAGAGAGACCATGTAAATCTCCAATCCACGGTCATGATACTTGTTATAAAGGTCGCGCAAGTGCATTATATACTCTGTAGAACCCTTCGCTGCAAACACATGGAAGTCGAGTAAGACCACCTTACCCTTCAAGTCAGTTAGATGACGTTCGACACCTTTATTATCACGCAACGGCAGGTCGACAACACCAAGTTCCTTAGCTTCTATCTCCACAGGCTTATTCTGCGCTTTAACAATACGCTCGTCTTTCATGCCTTTAATTGTGATATTGTGAAGATTTTGCGTACGTTTAGACCCAGGATAATAGGTGTCCCAGCTTGTTGCAACAGCTCCAAAGACCTTATTATCAGCTGCATCTCGTGACGGATCGAATATCAGATGAGCCTGATTACCTATTACTATATATTGGAAAAGAGCAAAGTAACTATAAGCTCGCATAGGCTCCTTAAAGATATAATTACGTGATACATCCTGCTTATAGTCGTTCATTAACACAGTGATGATGGAGTCTGCAATATCAGGACGCTCTGCAAGAATAGACTGACAACGTGCTTGTAGGTCAATCTGCTTCAATGCTAACTCCTTTATCTTCTCGTTTTCAGACGAGCCTTTCACCGTGTAATCGGTAGCCATCTGCGGATAAGTAGCCTTGACATCGACTGTCTCTGTAGAGTCAATACCAATGTTGATAATCTGTCCAGCTATACGAAGACGATAGAACTCAGGGTTGTCCACCTTGTCACCAGAGAAGGAGAAACTCCCCTTTTCATCGAGTTTTACTGAGTCAACAGTACTGAATCCATCGAGTCCGTTGTGTTCGAAATAGAGCAAAGAGTCCTTGGCATTTGCAATAGAACCCGTCACATGGAACTGTTCTCCCGCACAACTTGCCAGTGCAGCAAGTCCAACAATCGCATAGCCTGCCGCTAAAATGTTTCCGATATTATGCTTCATCCTTTAATAGATATTACGTTTTTACTTTATGTTTCGTGCAAAGGTAACGCAAAATGATAAGACTGCAAAGCAAATACCGTCAAATATTATCAAATAGGGACACATTAAGACTGGGCTAATTAGATAGTGGACTGAAAGGGAGAGGAGGGCTAACAAGACAATAAGAAGCTATAATCAACTTAATAATAGACTATTTTATATATAACAAAACACTTCCCCTATTGGTAGAGAATCAAGTCACCAATAGGGGAAGAGGATTGATACTATTTTCTAAAAGTATGGAACAACCATCTTATTTCGCCTTCAAAATCAGACGAAGACTTTGCTTATAATTAATGTAATTCCAAATCCAATTCAGCAAGATAAACGTCTTGTTCTTTACACCAAGGATAGAACGAAGGTGGACAATGAGCCATAATGCCCAAGCAGGGAAACCACCAAATTTCTTTCCAGCTATCTCAGCAACAGCGTGATTACGTCCGATTGTTGCCATCACACCAAGGTTCTTATATTTGAAAGGCTTTGGTTCTTCTCCTTTAGCAATTGCTTTGAGGTTCTTTGCAACCGTCTTTGCTTGTTGCATCGCTACTTGTGCTAACTGCGGATGACCAAGAGGATACTCCTCATCGCCCTCTATCAAAGAGATGTCACCTATCGCATAAACATCTTTCAGACCTTTCACACGACAGAAGCGATCGGTAAGAAGTCGTCCAGCATGGCCAATACTCTCTGCAGGAAAACCTTCTATCTTATTCGCACAGATACCACTCACCCAAATAACTGTCTGTGTAGGTATCTCCAGACCAGCACTGGTCTTAAGAATACCATCCTTATACTCTGTAGCAAACTGTGGTTGACGAATATGTACATGCAGCTCTTTTAAGTCGGCTTCAGCCCGTTTTGACGACATTGGATCCATAGCAGAAAGAAGTCGATCACTTGCATTCACAAGATAAATATGCATCTGTGACGAGTCAAGGTCGGGATAGTCACGAGCTATGATATTCTTCTTCATCTCGGCTACCGCACCTGCAATCTCTACACCAGAAGCACCACCACCAACGACAACAATATTCATCAAGGCTTGTTTTCGTGTAGGGTCTTCTTCAGTCAAAGCCTTTTCAAGGTTACGGAGTATGGTATTACGGAGTCGCATAGCCTCACTTACCGATTTCATCGGGAGTGTAGTTGCTTGGATGTCCTTGTTCCCAAAGAAGTTTGTAGTAGCCCCAGCAGCTATGACAAGATAGTCATATTCTATCTCTCCGACAGTCGTTAGAATGGTCTTTTTTGCCGTATCCACCGATTCTACCTCAGCCATTCGGAAGAAGATGTCCCTGTGTCCTTGGAAAAGACGGCGGAAAGGAAAGGAGATACTACTTGGTTCAAGACCACCAGATGCCACTTGATAGATCAAAGGTGGGAACTGATGATAATTATTCTTATCAACCAGTACGACCTGATAATCGCCGTCTACTAACTTAAAAGCTAAGTCTAAGCCTCCTAATCCACCACCAACAATGACGACTCTCTTCTTGTCTGTGCGTTCAATATTTGCTTTCATTACTTTGCTATCCTTATGTTTATTATCCTTTATTATATCTTTTATCTACCTAAATTCTATAGAAATAACTATGCCAAAATTGCTTCATTAATCCTTTATGAAATCTATTCCTTATATATAGACCAACTTTGTTAGTCGTTCTTCAGGGAACAATTCGCATGCAACCTGTTGTACATCCTCAGCCGTAATAGCGTCTATATCACGATAAAGTGCTGTGATATCTTTCTTCCACCCATAGTGTAGAAAAAACTTACCAAAGTCTAAAGCAAGGTTTTCTCGGTTGTCACAAGCAATACCAATCTGCCCTTTTAACTGCTGTTTAGCTATGGACAACTCCTCATCTGACAATGGAACCGACATGAAACGGTCGAGTTCTGCACGAACAAGGCGCATACACTCGGCTCTATCATCAGCATCACAACCAAAGTAAACACTCCACAGACCCGTCTGGGAATAGCTTACCATTGTGCTTTCTACCGTATAAACGAGTCCTCGACGCTCACGGAGTGCAAGGTTCAAACGAGCACTCATGCCCGGTCCTCCTAATATATTATTCAGTAGATAGAGTGCCATTCTCCGTTTGTCATGTATGCTATAGGCTCTATTTCCTATCATTACATGCGCTTGATGGGTATGTTTGTCTATCTCCACCACCTGTGGCTGATATTCGCTTAATGGTGGAAGAGATGATTCTACAGGCTTTTCTACCTCCTCTATCACCTTCACCTTCGCTCCATTCTCCTTCTCTAACAGACGAAGTAAATGCTCGAAATCAACGTCACCATACGCAAAAAACACCGAATTCATCGGTAAGTAATACTGCTTAGTGAACCGTATTGCATCGTCAGTAGTAAACCTTCGCACACGCTCAGACGTTCCAAGGATACTATGTCCTAATGGATGACCACGGAAGATAAGGTTTTCAAACTCGTCATAAATCAACTCAGCTGGACTATCATTATACGACTCTATCTCATCACAGATAACCTCTACCTCTTTATTAATCTCCTTTTGAGGATAAACACTATGGAAGACAATATCTGTCAGAAGGTCTATCGCACGAGGAAGATGTTCCTTCAGAATAGCTGAATAATAAACCGTATCGGTCTTGGTCGTAAAGGCGTTGAGGTCGCCCCCTACCTCTTCGAGACATTGAATAACATCTATTGCCGTACGACGGGTAGTACCCTTGAAGGTTACATGCTCACAGAAATGAGCTATCCCCTCCTCTCCTGGCAGTTCATTAGCTGTCCCAGCGTTGAGCTGATAACCGCAATAAACCACCGGAGAAGCCGTTGGAAGGGCTATGATACGCAGTCCGTTATCCAAGACTGCAGTCTGATATCTTGTCATAAGGTGCAAAATTAAGAAAAAAGAATGAAAACTAATAGACTTTAATCGACAAAGAAAAAAGAACTTAATTCATTTTGTGTTACGCCTAAATTTCAGTATATTTGCACAACTAAAACGAGACACAACATAATTCACAATAAAATGCGGAAAGTTATAGGTATAGGTGAAACCGTCTTAGACATCATCTTTAAGGAAAACAAACCAGTTGAGGCAGTTCCTGGAGGGTCTATCTTTAATGCCATCACATCGTTAGGACGTTGTGGTATCAATACTTCGTTCATATCAGAAGCAGGCAATGACCATGTTGGGAAATACATCGTTGATTTCTTGAAAGACAATGGCGTGAATGCTGATAACGTCACTACCTTCCCCGATTCTAAGTCGCCTGTATCACTGGCATTCCTCAATGACAAGAATGATGCTGACTATATCTTTTATAAGGAACATCCACATCACTTGTTAGACTTCACCTATCCGGAGATAAAACCCGATGATATCGTGATTTTTGGTTCGTTTTATGCTGTCAATCCAATGATTCGTCCGCAGGTTCTCGGCCTACTCGACTATGCTCGCTCACATGGAGCTATCATCTATTATGATGTGAACTTCCGTCCAGCACATAAGGATGAGGTAATCAAGGTTACGCCTAACCTCATCGAGAACCTCGACTATGCCGATATTGTTCGTGGTAGTCATGAGGACTTTGCAACACTTTACAAGAAAGAAGATGCCGATAAGGTGTATAATGCCGAGATATCATTCTATTGCAAACAATTCATCTACACCCAAGGAAGCCAGCCTGTAGAGGTGCGTAGCGGTAGGACATTAAAGAAGTCTTACCCTGTCCTCGACACAAATGTGATCAGTACTATTGGGGCTGGTGACAACTTTAATGCAGGCTTCATCTTTGGTATGTTGAAGCATAACATTACCCGTGCTGACCTCGAACAAGGACTGACGGAGGAGCAGTGGGACAAACTTATCAACTATGCTCTGATGTTTTCAGCAGACTGCTGCAAGGACATTTTCAATTATGTAAGCAAGGAATTTGGTGAGAAGATGAAGGAGGAGGCTTTATAAATAAGCCGTATTTGCCTAATAAGACTTATTGGCCTTATAAGCCCAATTGGCCTAATAAGCCCAATAAGCTAATTAAAAGGAACTACATAAAATCAAATATATAATGATAGAAATTGCCAATAAAGTTTATTACGTAGGAGTTAACGACCGCAACAAGAGTCTCTTTGAGGGATTATGGCCACTGCCCTATGGTGTTAGCTACAATTCTTATCTTATCGATGACGAGAAGGTTTGCCTTATTGACACTGTTGAGGTAGATTTCTTTGTACAGTTTATAGAGAAGCTTCGTGAGGTGTTGGGCGACCGACAGATAGACTACTTAGTCATCAACCACATGGAACCTGACCACTCTGGATCACTTGCTTTACTGCGTAAATATTACCCTAACATTCAAGTTATCGGTAATAAGAAGACCTTCGATATGATGTCTGGATTCTATGGAATCAAGGACAATACAATTGAAGTAAAGAATGGTGAGGAGCTTAACTTAGGTAATCATACCCTTCAGTTCTACATGACTCCAATGGTACACTGGCCTGAAACAATGATGACTCATTGTAAGGGTGAGGTCAGCTACCTATTCACTGGCGATGCTTTCGGCTGTTTTGGTGCATTAAATGGCGGTCTCATCGATAAGGACATAGACACTGACTGGTGCTGGTTGGAGATGGTTCGCTACTATTCTAACATTGTTGGAAAGTACGGAACACCTGTTCAGAACGCATTGAAGAAGCTTGCTGGTATCCATTTCGACTATATTTGTTCTACTCACGGACCAGTATGGCATCAATATGTTGATAAGGTTGTCGCATTGTATGACCGTATGTCTAAATATGAGACAGACCCAGGTTTGGTTATTTGCTACGGTACGATGTATGGTAACACAGAGCGTATGGCAGAACAGATAGCCCGCTCAGCGTCTCTTGCTGGTGTGAAGAATATCCGCTTGTACAATGTCTCTAAGACACATCACAGCTATATCCTCCAGGACATCTTCCGCTTCCGTGGCTTGATAGTTGGTGCTCCTACTTATAATGCAGGACTCTATCATGAGATGGATGTACTCTTGCAAGAGGTTGCCAATCGCGACATCAAGAACCACCTTATCGGTTGGTTTGGTTCTTACTCATGGGCTTCAAAGGCTGTTGCAGCCATTGGCGAATGGAACGAGAACCATCTCCACTTTGAGAAGGTAGGCGAACCTGTTGAGATGAAGCAAGCACTCACACCAGAGATTAAGGAAGAGTGCAACCGCTTAGGCCGTGAGATGGCAGCTAAATTATTAGCTGAATAAGACGAGTAGAGCAAGTTCAAATGAATATAGCAGTATTTTGTTCCGCAAACAATAACATTGATTCCAACTACTTCCGTGCTGCGGAAGAGTTGGGACGATGGATTGGAGAGAACGGACATACCCTCGTTTACGGAGGTGCCAATAGTGGACTGATGGAGTGTATAGGAAAGGCTGTACACGAAGCTGGCGCTCGCACTATCGGTGTTATCCCTCGTATCTTGGAAGAAGGACGCAGGGTAAGCGATTACGTAGATGTTGAGATTCCTTGTGAAGACCTCACCGATCGCAAAGCACTCATCATGGAACGCTCAGATGAGTTCTATGCACTGCCAGGAGGAATAGGGACTATTGACGAGATTTTTACCGTTGCAGCCTCTGCTTCTATTGGTTATCATCATAAGAAGGTGACCTTAATTAATGTGGAGGGGTTCTGGGACAGTCTTATAGCCCTACTCGATGACCTTCTAAAGAAAGACATGTTACGAGGCTCTCTCAGCGACTACATTGAGGTAAAGACTATTGACGACCTAAAGAAATGATTATTTTCTAAGCAATAGTTCAACACCGCTTCAAAACATAAAGACGACAAATAAATAAGGTTCTTCCTTGTTTTAGCCTGACAAGCAGTGCTCTAATTAGAGGAAGAACTTTATCTTTATTACAAGTTTAGTAATCATTGTTGTTGCTATTAGCATCTATTTTCGACATAGACAGCATATTTCCAAACTATTAATCAGGCATAATAAAGGATTGAAATGGCTGTAAACTTAATCGATAAAATTCGTCTATCATATATAAGCATCTTATATCCTTAGGAGGAAAAGCATATCTAACACCTTATTATATATAGTTTTTACCGCTTAAGATAACAAGAGTTACCCTCTCTAATCTTCGTTATTCTCTTTATAATCTACAAGCTGCTTACGTAAAGACAAAAGTGTCTTTCAAGCCATTAGACGAAACATAAATAAACAATAGACGTATTGATTTCATATTATTCAACATAAAATGAGTAGGTTTACAATACCTTATAAATATTTTACACAGCTCAAGCTCCGTATAAGAAGTCCCTATAAAAAAAATGATGTAAATTTGCACACGAGGTTAGTCTACCATAGATACAAATGTCATGACACCTTACTTTTATTCGTAAGTTCCGATGTATCTATCCGACAGGACCACCTCTAAACTATTTTCTCAACATTGAGTAGGATACAACTACTCCTAATTCAGACAACATGAAAACAACAGGATTAATACTTTGCGGACTGTGCTTAAGTCTTTCCAAGCTTTCTGCACAAGTGACACAGCATGCCATACCACCATTGGCAGGCTGGAATTACTACGGAGGAGACGAGTTTAATGGTAATAAGATAGATGAGACTCGATGGGGAATATACGGAGACTCGAAGTATAACTATAAGTTCGATGATTATGGTAACACTTACGACCAAGCAAGCGTACAGTATTATCGTGACCAAATGGTTAAGGTGAGAGATGGTGTCGTCTATATCACAGCCTCACGAGAACCTATCACTACCGGACGACGTCGCGACTATAAGCACGACCCAGCAGGTACCGATTATAGCGTAAAGACACAACCTCCCTTTAAACCCAAGCATGAGTTTGGGAAATATGGTTGGTGGTCAGGAGCACTCTCCAGCCGTAATGCCAACGGAGCAGACCTAAAGTCAGGGGTCGGATTAGACAAAGGTACCTATTATCCTCTGTACTCTCGCATAGAGATAAAAGCTAAGATTCCATACGTCTTCGGCACGTGGATGGCGCTATGGCTTCGTCATTGTAATGGTGCAAGTACCTTTGAAATAGACTTACAGGAGTTCTTTGTCAATGAAGACCGAAAAGATGCAATGAAGGAGAAAGGCTTCTATCTGCATCAGACAACGCATGGCATGGACTATAATGCTGGTTGGAACAATGGGATGCCTAAGTCTACTTATAACCACAACGACTATGGAGACCGTGTAAGAGAGATTGATTTCGACCCAGGTAAGGACTTCCATGTATATGGAGCACAAATAGATCCTGAGCCAGGCGACCCTCTGAACTTAGCTGTAACCTTCCTCTTAGATGGCAGGGTACGCTCGGTATTCCGTACAAAGGACGATAGATACAAGAGAAAAGACCCTCGCTATCCCTACCAGTACAATGCCCTTTTAGCGCAGAACCTATCTAAGTATGGGGAAGACCGTGTCTGGGACGTTGCTATAACAGGCCAAGTCGGAGGAAAGGCCTATAAGGCTGGGACTACGATAACACCTAACATGTATCCTTACAAAGGCTTTTCTGGTACGCTCTACCCCGAACTCAGCCCTCAGTACGAAGGTGATATTAACAAGGTACCAAAGGCGTTTGTGACAGAAATCGATTGGCTTCGTGTGTTCAAGCGAGCTAATGAACTGCTTTGGATTGGTACTGTTCCGGTACATAGAGAGAACCAGAAGATCAGTGTAGACATTGCTAAGGACAAGTTCAAAAAACTTAATACAGGCGACCAATTGGTGATGGACCTTGAGGTTTGTGACCCTACACAGAAAGCGAGTCTCGACCTCTATAATAGAAGAGGTGAACCTATCACTACGCTAAAACCTGAACTCTCAAAGAACGATGCACAGATGACTTTCGTTGTATCAGAGGCACTTAGCAAGCAACTAAAGGGTGAAGGGTGTATCTTAAAAGGTGAGAATATCCGCTTGTACACCATTTGTCGTTCTTCTAAGGACGCCACTTTATGGAATGGTTTTAAGGAGATTCAATGGGGCGAGACGCTCATTCCTGCCGAACAATTTGCAGGTATAGGAGAAGGGCAAAAGCTTGAAATTGTGGTGAGAGACGTTAGACCGAACGCAAAGGTTTACTTACGACAGAACACAAAGATTGAGGGTCAACCCAACAGGCCTAAGCTCTCATTCTCAGAGCAATATGGACATATTGTAAACCTGACAGAGGGAAAGGACGAGAATACTTATATCGTTGAACTTGAACCAAGTACTATCAAAGAGTTGAAGCAGTATGGTTTAGCCATAACAGGACAGGGCTACTACTTACGTAGCGTCAATGTCGTTGGGAAAAGTGCGAGTAATATCAACACATCTGTGGATAAGATAGCGATAAATCAACGGCCCAAAGGTGCTGTCTACACTATCAATGGCTTCAAAGTAAGGGATGCTAACGACAATAGCAAACTGAGTCCTGGTATCTATATCATTGATGGTAAGAAGGTTCTAATCAAATAGAATATTCATAAGTAGCCAAGGGCTTTACAAAAGTAGACACTTTACTGCCACAAAGATATGCAAAAGTTTCAGTAGTCATACTTGGTAACAAAAGTTACTGACATATCCATCTAACAGAAGAGGATTGCCTCAATCGACACGATTGAAACAATCCTCTTTTTTCGTATTCAGGTAGCTTACCAAGGATTCTTACCTTTGTTTTATATCGTGCGAACGCTTTGTACACATACTGTCAAGCCTAAAGACCAATCGTGTAGGATATCGATACGATAACAGAACGGCATTTTTAGTTAGTAAAGCACCCATTTGAAAGCTCTTCATCAAGACTCTTCTACTTACCCATTATCTTCTTTCCGTTATGGATATAAACCCCTTTCACGGGCTTATCTACCTTGATACCAGACACAGTATAGTAACCTGTAAGTACGTTATCAGTTACATTAGTAATCCCATCAGTAATAGGAAATAATGGCAACGATGCTTGTAAAGTCTTTGCAACAGTAGCAGGAAAAGACAAGTAAGCCTCACCCACTGGGACAGCCTCATCCTTTGCCTCAACGAAAGACTCACCTTGAAGAACATAGTTCTTTACCTCTGTCTCACTACTATCAGCCTTATTTCCATGCTCAACAACTACCATTGTCCAATACGCAAGCGATGGTAATGTGAAAGAGACCTTACCCTCACGTTGAGAGAAGACAACCTCTTGTGGTGCACCACCTAAGTAGTCAGGACTTGCTACCCATATACGTGACACCGAAGTAGCATCGTCAAGAACAATCTTCTTGTTCTTTAAGACATTAGGCTCAGGCATTGTCTCCTTCAAATCACGTATATTAAAGTTGTCTCTTGACACGTTACTGTAATTAAGTAACTGTATCATCGTCACGTTACCCTTTGTTGTACTGTACGTATTTACACTATACGGCTTTGGTCCTATCGTCTGATTAGCAGCTTCGGCAATACTTGGATTAGGTGCTGACAAGTCCCATGCAGCCACGTTAACGCCGTCCATTGTCATATTAACAGAGGTTTCAACGTTCCCATCTCGTAAATAGTTCTCGTAAGCAACAAGGAAGTCATAATAGTGAATGATAGACTTCTGCAGTTTCTCAGACATTTTTCGAGCATTATCAGGGAAATACTCTGTGAACAACATGTGGTCACCACTCAATTCTATACGTGAACCTCCGAGGGCAAAGATAGTAGCATTGCCAAACAAAGCACTGCTTGTATTGAACTGACCACCATTGCCATTGCGACAGTGCAGATAAGCAGCAAAAACAGTATTAAAGGTATTCTTGCCATTATTATGGCGGTTGTCTTGTATTATCTTACGATAGTTCCACAGATAATCGTCGCCATCCCACATCTCATTATAGCCGAATTCAACGTTACCAGTACCAACGATCTTAGCTCCACCAAAGGTTGAGACCGCATTCATCACAAGATACTTATTATGATTATCAGCCTTCATACGATTGATGAAATTGGCAAAGTAGTCTTCAAAGTCATGTGTGTCACGCCGGTCACCGTCAGTATAAACCTTCTTTCCGTTCACTTTCTTACTCTTCAAGTTGACGTAGTAAGCTTCACGCTGGTGACCTAACTGATCGATATGAAAACCATCGAAGGCAAGGTTCTGATAGACCTTATTGATAGAACCAGAAAGGTAGTTGACCCATTGCGGATTACCTGGATTCATCACATAAATGCTTGGCCAATTGCCAAGAGGATACTGTACTTGACGAAGGTCATAGCCGCCTCCTTTCTTTTCATGCAAGTCTATCCAACCCCAATCACTACTAATACCATCATGACCATCAAAGTTATCTACTGTTTCAGGCTTTCCATCGATCATTCTACCAGTCACACCATATACTAAGTCATAGAACATACATTTACTTCCTACGCCATGCAACTGATTAATGTAGTTCTCTATTGACGACTTATAGACATTACGCAAACCAATATCTTTCCACTTTGTAGAGTCTTGAGGGAATGGTATATGATGCTTCCACTGCCAGTCATAAAACTGAATACCCGTCATGTGATAACGATTAAGCATATCTACTTCCTTCTTAACCTGCTCAGGTGTCTTGTCAGAACCATAGTGAGAGACGAAACCATAACGTGGGAAACGACCCCATTCGGTAGACACATCTATTCCTATTGTCGCAAGTGTCTGCTCTGATGTACCATTATCTACATAAAGCTCAGCCATATATCCTGTGAAATTCTGTGCTGGCACTTTCCATTCCCAACGCTGTTTTCCACCGATTTCATCGGTCTTTATGACAGTATTACCATGTAAATAACGCACCTTTGCATTGTCTGGGAGAAGATACTTCGATGTAAACGTAACTATTGTTTCAGGCTCATAACGCACCTTGTCAGTCGTCAGTTCTACAGGAGCATAGTGTGAGGTCATGTCTTCTCTCAGCTTTGAAGCAATCGCCTCAACGGTAGTCCCGGTTGAAACACGTAGTGCGTTATCAGCATACTGAGGGGCACTATCAGCCAATCGAAGCTGATAGATGATATTAGGTATAGCCTCAAGGACAAGTCCCGTACCAGCACTTGCTGTCGTAACAGCCGTCAAAGCTACCGAACTCTGCCCACTATTTCCCTTTGCAATATATGCTTTTAGCCCCGTAGCTGCACTGAAATCGACAGCAAAAGGGCGTGAGAAGGTAGCATACTTACTGTTCTGCTGATAAGGGAAACTATCCTTTACCTTGTCAGAGACATAGGCTATTCCCTGCAAGACGGGCAATGCTGATGGTTTTACATAGAACCCAAAATCATTGGAAACATCGACAAAAGTGTTCTGACCAAGGCTTGGACAACTACTACCTAAGTAATACACAGCAGACAAATGACAGCATCCATTGAAGGTTCTGTCACTGATGTTCGTAAGAGAGGATGGTAGAACAACCAACTCAAGGGCTGAACACGTATAGAAAGCACCCGTCCCTAATGTTGTTACAGACTGAGGAATTTGTATCGTTTTCAGGCTCTTACAACCCTCAAAAGACCATTCGCCAATTTCCTTTATGCCCTCAGGAAGTTCTAAGGAAGCCAATCCACTATTCTTAAAAGCATGGTCCTTTATATACTGAATACCTTTGTTAAACTCTACGTTTGTTAGTTGGTGGCAATCTTGAAAAGCCTCTCCACCAATCTCCTTCACGCTTTCAGGTAATACAAGATGTGTCAAGGCAGTACCTGCAAAAGACCGATAACCAATCTTTTGTAGTGTCCCCGATAAAGTTACAGAAGTCAGACTCGTACAATCAGTGTACTCAAAGCCTTGCATCTCGACGACACGTGAGGCATCCATCACACGTTGTAAACCTTTACAACTATTAAAGGCACTGTAGCCAATAGTGCTTACCGAACTTGGTATTGTCACAGCTGTAATAGCATTGTTACGCTCAAAGGCATTATGCGCAATGGCTGTAACGGAATAAACCTTTTTGTTATTGCGAACTACAGAAGGGATAATGACCTCTCCACTCGCACTCTTTCCGTCTACTAAACTCACTGATTTGTCCGAGCTTGTAGTGTATTTAAGATTGTCATACACAAAGTCGTCTGCAAAAGAGAACACAGATGCCGACAATGCGACACACAGAATAAGCAATCGTTTTAATCTCATGGTTTTAATTCTTATTGGTTTTCTAAATGAGCCTATACGGCTCCTTTCATGCTTGATGGTAAAGTAGAAAGGCATCACCACAGTCTGACTACTTTCAAGCCAAGCCTTAGCAATGCCTTCATTATAAACGATATTAATAATTATTCATCCCAAAGAGAGTGCTTACCAATACTGATATCACCATTAGAGGTAACTCTCAACGCATCATCAGTCTCATCCTCATCAGAATCAAATGTGTTCTTCTTTGACAATGCAGACCCTGGATCAGCAGGTGTATCATCAAAAGATATGTCCAATAAATGCTGCTCTATCTTCACTGTGATTTGCTCTGTTGTAGGAGCTATATAGTTACATTTCATCGTATAATAACTTTTTTACCGTTCTTAATATATACACCTTTCTCCGTAGGGTTGATTACCTTTACACCAGAAAGCGTATAATAAACATTCTCCTCATCTGCCTTCTTGTTCTCAACGCTGCCGATACCCGTTGTATCATTAGACGTATTACCATCTTCATCGTCAAGACTTAAGCCGAAGACTACTGGCTTTGCGCCTTGAACACCTGTCTCATTTGTTTCATGAACATAAGCTCTACCACAATAGATGGTCTTTGCGTCCTGCGTTAAGTGCAACTTATAATCAGCCTGTAGTGTCCAGTTACTCTTACCGTCTGTCTCTGTCTGATAAAGAAGAGTATCTTCACGAACTGGCATTACCTTGTTATCGGTGAGCTTAGCAACCGCTGACTCTGCGATACGGTAGGTGTAAGTAGTACCAGGTGTACCAGCAAGAATAACACCTTCGTTGGCTGCGATTGAAGTAGACTTTGTCATCTTCAATATCTTCTGAACCTTTGTAGGCTGCGTAACCTTGTATGTGCTCTTACCTACATAAGCCTCCATAGCATCACGACCATTAGCTGCAACAAAGTCTACAGGGAAGTCGTGGGTGAAAGTAGCATACTTTGTGTGCAATGTCTGCTCGTAAGTATCCTTCAAGTTGAGTGTGTTCCAATCAGCATTTGACTGATAAGCAGACAACTTACTTGCCTTTACATAGACATTCTTTGGTGTGTTATCGAATGCGTTAGTAGCCAATGTTGCAGGCGTTTCAGCCAAGATATTAACGTAATTCAAGTGCGAACAGCCATTGAAAGCGTTAGCCTTTATCTCTGTTACAGTAGATGGAAGAGTGATGAAAGGCAGACTTGTACAACCAGCAAACATGCTTTCTGCCACGTATGTCAATGGCTGAGTAGCTGAAGATGTAGCAGGGAACTCTACGTACTTCAAGCTTGTACAGTTCATGAAAGCCTCTTTACCGATAGTCATATCCCCCTTGAGGTGAACACAAGTAAGTCCACTCTCTCGGAAAGCATCAGCACCAAGTGTCTTAACAGAACCCTTGAAGAAGAACTTCTTCAATGCACCAGTAGACCAGAAAGCACCGTCACCGATAGTTTCAACCTTAGTACCATAGTCTACTGTAGCTAAGTTTGTACAACTACGGAAAGCCTGCGCATCAATTGTCTTAAGCTCTGCTGGCAACTTAATAGTAGTCAAATCAGTACACATATTGAATGCATTTGCACCAATCTTAGTGATGTTATCCCATGCACCTGGCTGCCCAGGAATACCCTTGATAGTTGTTAGTTTGCCACAAGCCCAGAATGTATTTGCAGGAATTTCAGTTACAGCTGCAGGCCATTCAACAGATGTTAAAGGTGTCGCCCAGAACACACCTGTGTCCATCTTCTTGATTTTTGAGAGGTCAACAGACGTCAAAGCATCACAGAGATAGAAGCAGTTATCGCCTAACTCCTCTACAGATTGAGGAACTTGAGACCATGTGATTTTATCGCAATCCTGGAATGCGCAGCTGTTTAAACGCTTTGGATTATAACCATTCCAATTGATAGTTGCTAAGTTCTTACAGTTCTTGAAGGTAAAACTTGGCAAGTTGTTTGAAGCATAACTACTTGGGAATTTAAAAGAGGTAAATGACTCACAACCTTCAAACACACCACCACCTTCAATAGAGGTAGGATCATTTTCACCTAAGTAAGTAACCGAATTAGGAAGCGTGATAGACGCCAACTTCTTACAGTTTAAGAATGCATGTGAGTCAATCTCCTTCAACTGAGAAGTACCATCAGTAGCACCTTCAATTACAAACTCAGTCATGTTCTCACATTGATCAAAACAACGTGATTCGATGTGCTGAACAGTCTTTGGGATTGTAATCTTGGTTATCTGGCTTGTAACACCAGAGCTTGCTGCACGGAAAAGGTTAGCACGAAGCATGGTAACCTTATAAGTAGCAGTACCTTGAAGTACTCCATTGTAAGTAACACCGGCTGTAACTGTTTCAGGAATAGTGACTGCTCCTACCTTACGAATGGCGTTATACTGCGCATCAGCCAAAGCTGCATCCTTCTTTGCATCAGTGCTCAAATCAGTCAAAGTTGTCCAACCACAGAACTCAACAGCGTTTTCCTGTGAGGAAACACTCACGAATTTCTGGATACTAAACAGCATACCATTGTACACAAACAGGTTGTCTCTTCGCTGAGCATCTGTTGGTTGAGAGTCGGCAAAGCATCCTAACGAGATGAATGCAAACAATAATAGTAGTAATTTTCGTTTCATTTTTTTTATTTAATAATTAATTTGGTCCGTATTGTTGATAGTAAACTACACGACTGAAGACCTTGAAACAAGTGGCTATCCTCTCTGATGTCGTCTCGTCTACATCCTTATATATAATGTCGTCTTCCATTCTCTATACGAAATAAAAGTTATTTTTAGTTTCAAACACCAAACAGAAAGACTGGCACAAAGGTAAGAAAATAAACAATTAATAAAACCTTTGGAACAACAAATACAAGTTATTAAAAAGCGTATTGAGCATTATGACAGTCAGTTATAAAGTTCTATCACAACCTATAATATAACTATTGTATAACGGAGATAACACTTTATTAAGAAATTGTCGAGCAGACATTAAACTTCTATCTACTAATCATCACACTTTTTAATAAGACTTGTTTTTACCGATGAAATCGGTATTTTTATAACAAAAAGATACCAGTTAAGACTCAAAACAAGAATTTCTTAGTGTAGTATTAACCCTTACAACCGAAAAAGAAAAGACTCTTCTCCGAATTATTTTCATGAAAAAAATATTTCCACTCACGTAAAAAATATTTTTCTTCATGAAAAGAAATTATTTTGTTCATGAAAAGAAATAGAGATTAGGGGTGTTCAGAAATCGTTTTGCTTATAAAGTAGAGAGAACTGAATGCCAGACAACATAAATTACAATGCCATTAATCTACCGTTCTTACCATGTTTACTCAATGTATTAGTGCCTTTTGCCCAAACTATTGAAACTTGTCATGTACGGGAATAACTGTAGGATTAAAGGAATAAATTATCCCTTTGCAACTCGATAAAAGGGACAAAAAGAAACGTGCGACAGCCCAATGTACAAGACATTGGACTGTCGCACGAGGTATGACTTTTGCCTTATAAATAAAAGTAGGAAGTGTCTTCTACTATAGTTTTAGCACCATTTCATCGAAGGTATCGGGATTGATTGACTTCAGACGGACACGTGAACGATAAGCATAAACCGTTGCCTTTGAACAACGAAGGAAAGAACAGATTAGCTCGTTCTCGTTTACTCCAAGTCGGATAAGCGCAAAGATGCGAAGATCAGTAGACAGATGACCAGGCTGTTTAGGGACTATCTGTTCCTCTGGCTTGAGTAACGCGTTGAAGTCGGACACGAAGTTAGGGAAAAGACCAAGGAAGGTCTCATCGAAACTGGCGTAGAAAGAATCCAACTCACGGTCGATCACCTCTTGTGACTTTAATGTGTTGAGCAGTTCAGTACGCTTATTTCCAGTGACAAGGCGGTAGATCTGTTTGCGATAACTGTCTAATTTGTCGATATAATCAGAACACTGAGTAAGGAAGCGTGTGATATATTCGTCTTTAATATGATTTGACTCCTTCAACATCTCATTAGTGTTTGAGAGTCGAGCACGGATGGCACGAAGCTCTATAATACGGCGACGAATATAGATAATCATCATGAGAAGGAAGATTGACAACAGACTAATCAACACAAGAGAGACAGTAAGACGGAGTGTGCGGCTCTTTGCCTCACGTTCATGCGACTTAACAATAACAGGCCAGATATCTGACATTGCTATCGTACGTTGGCGTGCGTTGCAGAAGACAGCATCGTTCATAGCCTTATCCATATAGGCGTATGCACGTTTGGTATCGCCCTCTTCAAAGAGGATGACAGCCAACTGCTGGAGCGCAAGATACTCCTTTACCGAGTTGCGAATATCAGAGATAGACGCAGCGATAAGGTACTGTTTCTCAGCCTCAAGATTCTTTTCTTTACCGTAGATATCGGCAAGCGATATGGCAATAAAAGCCGTCTGGCGATCGCCCAGAGCGTGTTGGCGATAGGCATCGAGGAGGATTTTCTTAGCTTGCTCATACTGTTGGCGATTGACAAGTTGCTCAGCACGCGACCAAATATCGGGCGAAGCGTTGTTGTCAACGACTGAGTCGTTGCAAAGCTTCTCCATTCTCTTATATTGTCGCTTCTGCCATGAGGTCAACGAAGCGTCAGCAAGCGTACGATAGAGGGTTTTGCGGGTGGAAAAGTAATAGAATGACAACTCATTACCGATTTCTTTTCGAGGAATAGAGTTAACGATGTCGTTAGCTTCCAAGAGCTGACCACCTCGGATAAAGAGGTAGGCAAGGTTAAGTTTGGCGTCGTTGATTTTATGTTTATCCCCCATCTGTTTAGCGATTTTCTGCTTATTAAGCGCATAGACAATGGCAGAGTCGACTGAATAAGAGGTATAAAGATTGAATAGCTTATCAGAGAGTTCGTAACGAGCCTGATTGGTTCGTGCATCATGAAGTTGCTTCTTCACGCTACGGATATAGTCTTCAAACTTCTTATCATAGCGGGGGGACATGGCTATCTCATGGTCGAGATCGTCAAGAGTGAGTATTTGGTTCTGTGCCTTCGTCAGTAAAGACGTACATAACATGATACAGATGCTTACGATTATTCTCATTCGTTTCATTATCATTTGGGATATAATGTCATTGTATATAATAACGTCTTTATAAAGACTTTTAGTATGTAATAGTGCAAGTAAGTTGGTGCTTAGTATAAGAGGCATAATAAGCCACAGAGAGACGTTAGGCATCTATCGGAGTAGATAACACTCTGATGACATGGATACTTACGTTTCTCTGTGGCTTTATCATTTATTGTTTCATCTGTATCGGTAGTTACCGATAATTAAATTCATCCTAAAGTGCTTTCAAGCTGATGGCGAAACCACCTCCACGCACCTCTTGAAGCTTGAGTACATCACCCTTCTTAACAGTGCGCTTGGTAATAGTGTAGGCCTTTGGATTCTTCTCGTAATCAGCGTCCTTAGCGTCAGCATAGATGGTAGCCTCGTACTTTCTGCCCTTATCAAGGAAGTCGAGTTTGAGGATACTAAGGTGGGGTGCGATACCAGTCTTACCTCCTACAAACCAGTTGTTAGTACCTTTCGCCTTACGAGCAACGGTAACGTAGCGCGCAGGCTCGGCCTCAAGATAACGGCTGTCATCCCAGTCAACGGCTACATCCTTAATGAACTGGAAGGCATCATTATACTTCTGATAGTTCTCAGGGAGGTCGGCAGCCATCTGAAGTGGACTATACATTGTTAGATAAAGCGCAAGCTGACCTACGAGGGTTGTGTGAACATAGCTCTTATTATTGCACCATGTAGAGAGTTGAGTCTCAAGAATACCAGGGGTATAGTCCATTGGTCCACCTTGAAGACGGGTGAATGGAAGAATGACAGTATGGTTAGGATCACTTCCTCCAAATGCTTCGTATTCTGTTCCACGTGCTGACTCGTTACCGACAAGGTTTGGCCATGTACGGCAGAGGCCAGTTGGACGTGTTGCTTCATGCCCATTCACCATAATATGATGCTTAGCTGCTTCCTTAATAACATGTAGGTAGTGGTTGTTCATTGACTGTGAATAGTGATGGTCGCCACGTGGGATAATATCGCCTACATAGCCAGTCTTCACAGCATCGTAGCCATACTTATTCATCAAATTGAAGGCTTCCTCCATGTGACGCTCATAGTTCTGAGTACTTGAAGAGGTCTCGTGATGCATCATCAACTTTACGCCCTTAGAGTGAGCATACTCATTCAAGGCCTTGATATCAAAGTCCGGATAAGGAGTAACAAAGTCGAACACATAGTCCTTCCAGTGGCCGAACCAGTCTTCCCAACCGATATTCCAACCCTCAACCAATACTTGGTCTAAGCCGTTAGCAGCTGCGAAATCAATGTATTTCTTTACGTTTTCGGTATTAGCAGAGTGATGTCCGTTAGGCTTAGCATGGGCATAATCAGTCTGACCAAGCTTCACTGAACTAAATTCATCAGTATAAGCCCAAGACTTACCACCAGCTATCATCTCCCACCAAACGCCACAGTACTTAGTAGGATGTATCCATGACGTGTCTTCAATCTTACATGGTTCGTTGAGATTAAGGATGAGATTATTTGCAAGCATATCACGTGCATCATCGCTGACCATCACCGTACGCCATGGAGTCTCGCATGGAGTCTGCATGAAACCCTTTCGTCCTGTAGCGTCAGGAGTAAGCCATGACTCAAAGGTCATGGTTTTGTCGTCTAAATTCAGATGCATTGTAGCATAGTTAGCACATGCTGCTTCATGAATGTTAATGTAGAGTCCGTCAGCAGACTTCATCTGTAAAGAGGTCTGAACACCTGTTTCTGAGAAGACAGCAACAGATGAGTTGCTCCAATTAACAGCGTCATGGAAACGCTTGCGGATTTCGGATAGCTTTGATTCCTGCGTCTCCTGCTCCTGCGTGTCATAGTCTCCAGGAAGCCACCATGCTGTATGGTCGCCTGCCATAGCAAACTGTGTATGCTCCTCTTTGATAACGAAGTAGTTCAGTTCTGGCTGTTGTGGGAACTCGTAACGAAGGCCCATTCCGTCGTCATAGACCCGGAAACGGATTACTATGTTACGTTTGCTGCTTGGCTGATTGAGGTCTACTTCCAACTCATTATAATGGTTGCGAATAGTAGCAGTTTCTCCCCAAACAGGTTTCCAAGTCTCATCAAAGGTCGTAGTCTTGGTTCCTGTCTTCTCAAAACCATCCATTAAGCTGGTTTCATCCATCCCTTTACTGGCATGCTTGTCCTTTGCCAATTCTAAACCTAAGTGTGAAGGCTTAACGACAGCCTTACCCTTATAAGTCATCTCATAGGTTGGCACGCCATTTCCCGTTAGTGAGAACGTCACAGCAACATTACCATTTGGAGACTTAACTGTCTGCGCATTCGTAATACTTGCCCACCCCATTAAAAGCCCAATAAGGGCAATATTGGTTTTCTTCATTGTTTTGTTTAAGTATGTTGGTTATTATTTCTTTGATTAAGGATTGTAAGTTTTTAGCTTACTGATAGATGCAAAGTTAGCAAAAAAGCCTAAAATAAAATGCAATAGTAGTGTTTAAGTAGATTTAAGAAACGGCATATACAAGATAAAGAACTTATTATCAATTATTTAATAAGTTGCTATAATTTATTTAAGTAGATAGCTTTTAATTCCAATGAAAGTATTATCTTTGCATTGAATAGCGTTTTAGTAATGAGAAAACTATTATTATATGTACTTTTGCTGTTACTCCCTACGACAACATTTGCAGGTAGTAACGCTGAACAACTACGTCAGAAATTAGACAAGCTATTGGCCCAAAGGAATTCACTTATCAATGCTAAGTACAAAGATATCAAACGGTTAAAAAAGTATCTCACGACTAATGGTAATGCTATTAACCATCTTCAAACCTACGAACAACTCTATGAAGAGTACTATGTCTTTCAGTTTGACTCTGCAATGACTTATCTTGATAAGGGTATTCAACTGTCTCGACAAATAAAGAACAGCTACTACTATAATACTAATGTTATACGAAAGGCTGAGTTACTGTCTATTGGTGGCCTTTATAGTGAGGCTGTTCACGAGATTGAACAAGTAGATACTACGCTTCTTGATAGGCCTCAACGCTTTGAATACTATTTCTCTCTCTTCCGTATATACACCTATTGGGCAGACTTCTGTAACGATAAGACATATACTCCAACATACCGAGAAAGAGCAAAGAACTACCTTAAGAAGGCTATGCCTTACTGCGATGAAACCGCTAAAAGTTATGAGTATTACTGCGGTGAATACGCTGTTTTTGTCCTAAACAATCACATGGAGGCACGTGCTCATTACCTTAAAGCAATAAAGCAACTACCGTCGTCTTCACGTTACTATGCGATGGCTTGCTTTGCACTCTCGGGTAACTACGGTAGTGAAGGGGATACTGAGAAACAGGAGGAATACCTCTTATTGTCGAGTATTGGGGATATGGAGAACTGCACAATGGAGAACTTTGCACTGCAAAACCTTGCCATGTATATCTTTGAACATAATAAGGACGAACTCGACCGAGCGCAACAATACATACAGACTGCCCTTGAGGATGCTCGTTTCTATAATAACAGACTTCGTATAATAGAGATTTCAAGTAAGTTACCTGCCATTGTTAGCAGTTATCAACAGACGCTTAACCAGCGGAATAAAGTGCAGATGACGGCCATCATTGTTATTTCACTATTACTTCTCTTCCTACTTTTTGCGGTCGTATATATCGTAAAACAGACCAAACGACTTAGCCTTCAACAGCAAAAGTTACAACTGAATAATAATCAACTATCCAATCTCAACACACAGCAAAAACAGCTGAATACACAACTACACGACCTTAATGCTTTGCTTGTAGACACCAATCGAAAGCGCGAAAGATTGGCGAAGTTGTATATTGACCTTTGTGCTAAATATATTGCAAGACTAAAGAAACAACAGACATTGGTCAAGAGGAAGATAAAAGCCAACCAAACTACAGAATTGCTTAGTCAGCTCTCCTCTGAGCGACTCTCAGAGGAAGACGCTGCTACATTCCTGTCTCGTTTCGACAAAGCATTCCTTGATCTCTATCCAGACTTTACTGAAGAACTTAATAACTTACTCTTACCTGATGGCAAAATTCAGAACAAAAGCAATGATGGACTTACCACCGAGCAACGCATTATGGCCTTAATCAGATTGGGCGTAAAGGAGAGCTCTGAGATAGCCGACCTCCTTTTCTATTCTCCACAGACCATCTATAACTACCGTTCAGTACTTAAAGGGAAAGCTGTAAACAAAGAGACTTTTGAAGAAGAGGTAATGACCTTGTGTCGTGTCATTGGTAAATCGAATACCAACTAACTCAAAACAGGAGTTAAGAACAGCCTTTGCTATGTCAATAAAATGGTTCTTCCGTTAAATGTGTGGACGCTTTTCGTAGTGCTTTAACGTAAGAGCCAAAGTTACTCATTAAACAAAAGTATAGCTGAGACAGTCAACTATCTATTCTATTTTCATCCTCTTTCATTGAAAATCTTTATATTTTAAGACTTCGAAAATCTGCAGACAAGGTTTGAAAAATCATTACATAATTTCAAGGAAAATACCTATAACTAACGACAAAAATACACACATGAAGCAGGTTTGCAATCAACAGGATATCAATTAGTTACCAGGTATAAAGTAAAAGGTGCTTAGTTGGACTTCAAAAGGGCGTTAGTAAGGGTCTTAAAGAGCATCTTTTGCAACCCAAAAGGGCGTCTTTTAGAAGCCAAAAGAGCATGTGTTGGATTTGAGCTGTACAAAAATAGTTTACAAACATGATTTAATAAGGGAATAAGCAGGTTATAGATGACAGATTGGCATCACGCCTAATTACATTTATCATATAGTTTACCCCCCCTTATAAAACAATCTTATTGGCGGTAAGCTTACCATGTATGTATATTAATCTCATTCTATTAACGATCTACGCATTTAACGGAAGAACCAATAAAATTAACGAATCAAGTTAAAAACCACAAACTTTCAATAGCATAAAATAAATTAATCACTTAATAGAAATAAGTGTGCTACTTTTGTATTCATAATTAAGTCGCTCAGTGATAAGTAGGTATATATTCACCAAAAAGACTATATGGAAAGTATGAAAACAAAAGGTTTTAAGTCAATGGTTGTCCTCTTGATTGGTGCAACACTCATGAGTTCATGCGTAGGGTCGTTTGCTTTGTTCAATAAACTTGCTCATTGGAATAAGCGAGCAACCAAGTCTAAGTTCGTCAATGAGATTATCTTCATCGTTCTCACACCTGCCTACGCCTTCTGTGGAGTTGCTGATGCTGTCGTTTTGAACTCTATTGAGTTCTGGACAGGCGACAATCCCGTTGCTAACCAGGTTGGTAAGACACGTAACATCAAGGGTGATGATGGCTTGATATACGCTGTTAAGTATCTTGAGAACGGTTATCAGATAACAAAACCAGATGGTAGTGTATTCTACTTCACCTACAACAAGCAGGAGAACACATGGTACATGAATGCAGAAGGCAAAGAACAGAAGGTTATCCACTTTAACGGTGACGGTTCTGTAAAGGCTTTTCTCAATAATGGTTTGACTGCTGATGTAACGTTGGATGCCGCTGGTGTATATGAAGTACGTCAGCTGCAAGCAGGTACAAGCTACTTTATGGCAAGAAGATAAACTATCGTTTCCCATTCATCTTCTCCTTTGTTACGATAAAGGAGAGGGTGAAAGGGATAGATACGCATAATTAGTTTCCATGAAGAATACATCAATATAGCAACAAGACAGCCTACTGACAAAAGGTAGTAAACACGCTTGCTATAAGCAAATAACCAAATAGGGGCACAGACGTGTTCCTATTTTGCTTTTCTATGAAACAACTCCTAACAACATATTGTACATTTAGTATTTTCCAAAGAACAAACCTCTACATATTAGATATAAGTCTTCTCAGTAGACAATAACGACACTACCCAACCGACCTCACCATCGCCTACAATCATGCCATTGCCCCACACAAACGGTCTGAACACCAAACAAATTTCCCGTTAAACCCTACCACCTATCGTTTAGAGGATTAATTCAATTTCCCCCACACCTTATTATATATACAGTCTTACCTTAGAAAAGAGACATATAACCCCAAATAAGAATCCACCATATAATATAAACACCTCCACTCCACCCTACTAAAAAAGGGCTTGCACAAGGTATAACCCCCTTGGCAAGCCCCTTTATATTAATGTTTTGCTTACAGATCCTTACTTCAACTTCAAGTCGTAGTTCATATCCTTGGTATTTGTTGCAGGCTCTTCGAACTCGTCATTAACAAGACGGAGTGTAGAATCGTTCACAACAAGGAAATTTGTCTTGTTGCCCTTACCCAATTCAAACTGGTAGTAAGTATTCTTCTTGCCCTTAACATCCTTCTCAATAACCTGATACTTACCGTTATAGTTATAAACAGTATCAGCCTCAGAAGCAGATTTCATATAAGCCTCAGATACGCTGAAACCGTTTGAAGAATCCTTAGCCAAAGCCACACGATACTTGATACCAGCAACATCAGCAGCAGGTGTCAGGCCTTCGTAAACAGCAGAGTCGCCAGCAGCAGCAGTTGAGTCCTGTGCTGATGAGTCTGCACCCCCATTGTTTGCAGTAGTCTTGCCATTGTTACAAGCTACCATAGCTGCGCATGCAGCTACCATAAACATAATCTTTTTCATAATCATTTTAGTTTTATATGTAAACTCTAATTTAACTCTCGAGCTGCAAAGATATTGTATTTACAATTAAAAACAAGAATGTTTTAACCTTTATTTGTTCTTATCGTGCAAGTTTTACTTTATTTTTATCGCCATAGCACGTATCCCTTGTCCACCCTGCGAGTTCGTTGCTCTAATTACAAAATGATAATCTCCTGGTTGCGCATTAGCCGGGATGTAGATGCTTCGACGGGCGTCATAGTCTTTATTACCACGTGGGATAACAAAGTCCTGATTATAATAGAACGCATTCTTCTGAGGCTCTTTTTTTGCGTCTAAGGCGCATGTCTGTCCTTGTGTTCCGTGTGTATGGTGATCGAAGTTATTATGGATTTCAAGGTTATAACTACCTAACTCCTCATGACCAGTAATTCGATAGTGGAAGTAAATACTATCTCCACGGTTATACACTTGGCAGTCTACAGGATTAGCCGTTATACCTAAATCAGTAATAACTGGTACCTCTACGCTTTCTGTTGAGCAAGACACCATTCCAAGGAGGGCTGCTACAGCTGCTAAACTAAATAGAATCTTTTTCATAATGTGTGCTTTCTTGATTAATGCGTTAGGATTAATTCTGTTTCAATACTTTGTTTTCTTATCTTTAAGATTTAACCTACTTACAAGAAGACAATACCCTCTTGTCACTCACTTTGCTTGTTATGAACAAACAAGCTGAAGCACATCCCCTTATAAGTAGGTCCTCATTATTTATCAAGCATTTATCGTTTTCGTTTCTTACTTACTTAACGATAAAGTCCTCAATCTCCTCAGTAGTCTCGCGACCCTTAGTATCCTTCACTGTGAAATGGATGTGATAAGTACCAGGCTTACACTCAGCAGGGATAGTAACCTCCTGTGTGAAAGTAATGTTACCACTCTTTCCTTTGTAACCATCCACGTCTATCTCATGCTCTTTATCACCATGGAACTCTATCTCTATTTCGTCAATAGGGTCCTTGGTAACGATGTTTGCAGAGAAAGTAAGCTTACCATTCGCTGTTCCAGACATAGCATTCACCTTCAAATCAGAAATCTTTGGTGCATTAGGGTCTACCACCTTCTTCTGCAAATTTACCTTCTCTACAATGGTGTTGACGCCTCCCTGCTCGTTAGTAACCTTAATTGTGCAAGTGTAGACACCCTCAGCAAGTGTTTCAGGAAGGTCGAGATGCTCGTGGAAAGTAGTGTTGAGCACTCCAACATACTTGAGACTGTTGTAAACCTTCTCCACCTTATTATTCTCATCCTTGTAGAATGAGACGCTGACAGACTTTATCTTAGAACTTGACTGTATTTTACATTCCAAGTGGATGTCGTCGCCAATTGTGCCAACTTTGCTGTTGTCGTGTCCGATCTCTATTTCGCTAAAAGTGATACCACCGTTTGCAGGAGAATCATTATCGTCACTACATGAAGTAAGTGTCATTGCAAACACGCTCAAAAGCGCCATAGCGCCCATTAAAAGTTTCTTTTTCATTGTTTAATCTGTTTTTGATTGAAGCTTTCGCCTCGGTTTTCTATTATGTTGTTTATCTCATTCTTTACGTTGTGAAAGGATGACATGGGAGACAGTGTGTTGTTAGTCCGTCTCTCCATGTCTATCCAATCGAAGTCTCAGATTAGTGTATTTGATCAAGCATTTATATTGTTTTCGTTATTGAAGTTACTTTTCATCAGAACTCAAAGGTAGCCATCAGTGCCACGTTGCGGCCTGGCTCTGGCACATCTATGAGTCGATAGAAACTCGTGTGGTCGTAATACTTACGATTGAGGAGGTTCTCTGCGTTAAGACTCAGTCGTAACGTACGCTCACCAAAGGCAAAGTCTTTCCCCGCAGTGAGGTTCAACGTGTAGTAACCCGGCGTCGGTTTCTCTGGCGGAACTATGTTGTTTTGTCTACCAGTGACGTGCATGTTCATTGCGACAAAGCCTTCATTACCTACGTTCTTACGACAGAAGGCATAACGAAGGGTAGCATCTGCCGACCAAGGAGTGCTGAATGGGAGTGTATAACCCTTCTTTTCGCCTGATAACTGTTCTGCATATAGATATTCACCCTTGAACTCTGCACTCAATGAAGGTAGTATCTTCCAGTCTGCCTGTAGCTCAAAACCACAGCGGATAACCCTACTCTGCGTGTAATAATACCATTGCAAACCTTCATAATAGTTCGGTGTCGGATTCATATAGATGTAGTTTGGGAAATAGTTGAGATAGGGGTCGAACTGAATCGTTAGTCTATCGTTTCCCCAATGAATACCAGCATCCAACTGATAAGACTCCTCAGGGTTCAGATTAGGGTTGCCTTTCTCATATCGGAAGATGTGATAATTAACACCATCTGTGCCCAGCTCCTTTGGAATAGGTACTCGGAAGCTCTTTCCTATATTTGCTTTTAGAATCCAACCTGCCGTTGCGTAGTTGATACCAGCCGACCACGTGAGACTATTGAACGAACGACAGAGGTCCTGCGAACGTTCTTTATAAATGGTATCGGTGGCACTTACAGGCGTCTTAAACCAGTCGGTATAACTATGAATATTCGTCCTTACGTGGTCGTAACGTACACCAGCGTTTACAATCAGGTCTTTCTTAATTGTGTAACGGTCGAAGGCATACGCACCAAACGAGGTTGTCTCAAAGTCAGGAATGATAAAACCCCAGCCCGCACGACGGTTGTGTTGATACTCACCATTGACTCCTGCCGACAGACTATGGCGTTCGTTCAAGTCGTAACGTGTCATCAGATTGGCCGTGTAAGTATCTTTCTTGAACTCACGCTCCAGTGAGTTCGGTGGCGTAGGCATGTATCCATGTGCGATAGGTTCGGTTAGCTCCTTGCGGTGGTTGTTCTGATAGGCTAAATTTAACTCTAAAGCAAGCTGCCCTTCTTGGTAGACTGTATGACTCATCACCTTGAAGTGGTTCACACTCTGGTAAGGTAAGTCGATGTCTCGACGTGACTTATCATAGTCGATGCTCGACAGTCTCACCTCTAATCCATGTGCGTTTGCAAAGAAGCCACTCTTTGTGTAGGCATCCGACAGCTTGAGCTCGGTATGGAAATTAATACCCTTATAACCCAACGTCACACTCCCATCTCGTTCAAGACCAGCCGTATTGCGAAGGAGCTTGTCCTTCAATGGGATGTCGTAAGAGAAGTACTGAATGCTATTCGTTGGCACTCTGTAATCGGCATAGTCGATAAGTGTTGCGTTAGCCTTCCAATAGAAGCCCCCTGTGATACCCTGTAAGCGAGCCGACAGACCAACTGATTCATTGTTGCTACGGCCGAAGAGCGACACAGCCCCTTGGAATTTCTTCGTCGGAATATAGTTGCTATAGAGGTTAATCACGCCGCCAATGGCATCTGAACCATAGAGTAACGCTGCCGGACCCTTGACAACATCAATGTGGTCGATGGCAAACTGGTCTATTTCCAACCCATGGTCGTCGCCCCACTGTTGCCCTTCATGCTTGATACCATCCTCGGTTACAACCATACGATTAAATCCCAAACCACGTATCGTTGGCTTTGATTGACCCGAACCAATACTCATTGCCTTTACACCAGGGATGCCCCTAAGGCTCTGCATCAAACTTCCTGAGAAGTTATTCTGTAGGAACTCTTTGCCAATACTTATCGTATTGACTGATGATCTCATCTGAATGTCTTTCTGTCTGTTGCCCAATACGGTCAGATCTTGCATAACAATACTACTGTCAACGCCTACTTCAAGCGGTGCTGAAGGTGCTTTTGACGTGCGATTGTCTGCCAAGGCTGTCATGCACACAGGAGAAAGAACAAAAGCTAATAAAGCCTTATTCATTTCCAATTGTTGTTGAATGTTGATAAAATTATGGTATGTCAGCCTTGTCTTATACATGCGAAAAGGCGTGTATAACAAGGCTTTTTAAGACACAGTGACGACAGAAAAGGGACTATCCTACGGGGTTCTATTTATCCTCGAAGGCTACTTTCGCCTATTACGGCCAAAGCTGACAAGGCATAACTATCCCCTTTTAGTGTCTGTGCCAGAGCTTGTTTCTGCTTTGAAATTGGTGAAAGACAATGGTTTGGACTACTCACATCAGTATCCAACAGCCTCTTTGGCCTATAGACAATAGGCCATGACAAGCAGATACAATCTCTCTTTAGAATCGTGTAGGAGGTGCCCTAAGGCTGATAACTTCCACTTCTGGGCGTACATACCTCGTTACGCAAGCAAGGAAAAGGAAGCCAAGTAAAATGATAACTACGTCATTCAACTGAATGCTCGTAGCTTTCATGTAATTGAAAAAGGCAAAATGACAAATCTTACAGGTGTCTGTGTCATGGCTCTGACTGTGTTGACCAGCCGTCTTATGACCTACAGCAAGCTCAGACTCTACCTGACATACATGCACAGCCTTAACTACCATTGGTAACATAAAGAGTACCAATAGCAGCCATGCAATGAGCATCTGTCTTGTATTTCTGTTCTGCTTTGCCATTTAAAAACCTTTATAATCGCTCGACAAAGATATTTATTATTTTGGGAGAAAGCAAATAATACGTTTTTATTTTTGCTATTATTAACAGTAGGAAACGGTTGCTAAACTTTCTTCTCGGGGTTGTTATGACGCTAATCAGTGCTTTTTTCATGGCATTACCTAAGTCTTTTCTGCCCCCATTGGTCGATGATTAGGAGTCTCCATGGCCCTACTTTCAAATTCTTTTCATGAAGATAAAGATTTATTTTCACGACAATAAATATTTTTTTTCATGAAGAAAAATATTTTTTTTTCATGAAAAAAATTCGCCACCGACTATAAGCAGCCCTCTTCAAGGGGGATATAAATAGGGTTGCATCGGCTTGATTGGTTCATATATGGGTACGTTCTGTACAGATATTCAAGTCTGTTTGTGGATGAATATATCCACTCTTCATAGCCCCCAAAGGATTCAGTCTTCATAAAAAAGGCAGGAATACACGATGTATCCCCGCCTTCCTTCATCTAAGAAAAAGCTTGTCACCAAACTATCTCGTCTCTTCCATGCTTATGGAAGGTGTTTTATTGCAGTGTAATAAGTCATATCATGGTAGCGTTCAACTCTATTCACACTACCCCCATCTTTATATTCCACGAATGGTATAAACCTACTGTCGGCATCGTTAAAAGTTCCAAGAAGGTTTAATCCGCTTGTTTCTATCGGCATATAATACCAACCCTTTGGGTTAAAACCATTATAAGGAGCATTAAAAGGCTTGTCCTTAGAGCGAATAAAATCTCTCTCTCCTAAGTAATAATTATAGTAGAATCCATTGCTGCCATTCAACAAATAGGCCACTTCAAGGCCGAAATTGTCTACAATATTATTGTTAGGATCTTTCAAGTCGATGTTCCAACCGTCTTTACATATATACTTTGAATAGCGCACACCACCCGTAACAGCCGATGGAGTAGACACTCCGGAGCCTATATTGATTACTTGATAGGCCTTATTCTTAGCTACAACCTCTGCATATCCTGTGCCTGCAGCTAAGCAAATAGACCTTCCTGCAGGTATCGATGTTGTTGAGTTTCCTGGCATACCGACACTACTACTGCCTCGACTCAATGCTTTGAGGTCGGTCAGGTTATCAACATACAATGCTCCGTAAGGCGGTACGTTCCATGGATTAGGACTAACAAGATAATAGCCTTTCAGGGATACCGTCTCTCTTGAAGCGTTCGTTATCTCAATCCAACTACGCTCCCCCGTCTCAGCAGACGAGTATTAGGTAGATGTGATTACACAATCAGGTTGATACGATTATACCATATAGATAGATAAAATAACACTATCTGGTTCATGCGATTATACCATTAAATAGATCAGATTACACCATCAAGTTGATACGATTATACTATTAGATAGATATCATTACACCATCAGGTTGATACGACTATACCATTAGATAGATGCGGATTCACTATCAGATTTACGCAGTTACATCGTAGGTAAATATTGTGTGCACAGTCAATAAAAACAGGGTTTGCGTACTGTACATCTTAAACAAAGGTGAGTATAATTCCCCCACAAGCCACAGTAGGCTTGCAGGGGACTATAAATTAATTACGAATAAAGTTTATTCGTGGTTCCCAAAATCATTGTTCTCACGACGTGGACGACGCTCGCCATCACGACGATCACCCTCACGACGTGGACGACGGTCGCCTCTTGGACGGCGTTGTGGCTCTACATAACCCTCTGGTTTGTCGAGTAACACACGACGAGAAAGCTTATACTTACCAGTCTTAGGATCGATCTCAAGGAGCTTAACCTTAATCTTATCGCCCTCCTTAATACCAGCTTCTTCAACAGTCTCAAGGCGCTTCCAGTCGATTTCTGAGATGTGAAGCAAGCCATCCTTACCTGGGAGTATCTCTACGAAGCAGCCGTATGGCATGATAGAACGTACTACACCCTCATAGACCTCACCGATCTCAGGAACAGCAACGATAGCCTTTATCTTACCGAGAGCAGCGTCGATAGAGTCCTTGTTTGGCGCAGATACCTGTACCTTACCTACTCCTTCTGTCTCTTCAATAGTGATAGTAGCACCCGTCTCTTCCTGCATCTGCTGAATAATCTTGCCTCCAGGGCCAATGACAGCACCGATGAACTCCTTCGGAATCTCCAACTGTACGATACGAGGAACCTGTGGTTTCATCTCGGCACGTGGCTCGGCAATTGTCTCAGTCATGATGTTGAGGATGTGCTCACGAGCTGCCTTAGCCTGCATAAGAGCCTTCTCAAGAATCTCGAATGACAATCCGTCACACTTGATATCCATCTGAGTTGCAGTCAAGCCGTCCTTTGTACCAGTTGTCTTGAAGTCCATATCACCCAAGTGATCTTCGTCTCCAAGGATGTCACTCAACACTGCATACTTGTCTTCACCAGGGTTTTTAATAAGACCCATAGCGATACCTGAGACTGGTTTCTTCATTGGAACGCCTGCATCCATCAATGCAAGTGTACCCGCACATACGGTTGCCATGGATGAAGAACCATTTGATTCGAGGATTTGACTAACCAAACGAACAGTGTAAGGGAAGTCCTCTGGAATCTGACCCTTTAGTCCTCTCCATGCAAGATGACCATGCCCAATCTCTCGACGACCAACTCCTCGCTGCGCCTTAGCCTCACCTGTACAGAAAGGAGGGAAGTTATAGTGAAGAAGGAAACGTTGGTAGCTCTTCTCCAAGACGTTATCAACCATCTTCTCATCCATCTTTGTACCAAGAGTACAGGTAGAGAGAGACATTGTTTCACCACGTTGAAAGAGTGAACTTCCGTGCGGCATTGGTAGAGTATCTACCTCGCACCATATAGGACGTATCTCATCTGTTGCACGACCGTCCATGCGCTTGCCAGTATCAAGTACGCTTCGGCGCATAGAGTCACGCTGAACATCAGCAAAGTAACGGTCGATAAGTGTGTGTTTTTCTTCGAGGTCGTCTTCTGAAAGGTCTGTGTGAGCAGCATCGTAAGCCTCAGTAAATTCAGACTTAATCTTATCGTAAGTCTCTTCACGGTGCTTCTTATCATCGTCACCACTCTGAGCCTGTGCGTAGCAAGCATCGTATGTAGCCTTGCGAAGCTCTTCACGGAGCTCTTCATCATTGACTTCATCTTCGTATGCACGCTTAACATCTGTTCCGCAAGCCTTTGACAGCTCCTCTTGCATCTCACACATCGGTTTAATAGCATCGTGTGCAGCCTTCAAAGCACCGATGAGATCCTGTTCAGAAACCTCATCCATCTCACCTTCAACCATCATGATATTGTCCTTGGTAGCACCTACCATGAGGTCCATATCAGCTTCCTTCATCTGCTCGAAGGTTGGGTTAATAACGTACTCGCCGTTAACTCGTGCAACGCGAACCTCTGATGTAGTATGCTCGATAGGGATGTCTGAAGCAGCAAGAGCTGCTGAAGCTGCCAATCCAGCAAGTGCATCAGGCTGATCGACGCCATCAGCTGACAGCAACATTACCTGTACATAAACTTCGCAGTGGTAATCTGATGGGAAAAGTGGACGAAGAACACGGTCCACAAGGCGTGATGTAAGGATTTCGTCGTCATTGGCTTTGCCTTCGCGCTTGGTGAAACCACCAGGGAAACGACCTGCGGCAGCATACTGCTCGCGATAATCAACTTGCAAAGGCATGAAGTCTGTGCCCGGAACTGCCTCTTTAGCTGCACAAACAGTGGCAAGAAGTACGGTGTTACCCATGCGGAGAACTGCTGCACCATCGGCCTGCTTTGCAACCTTTCCGGTTTCAATTGAGATGGTTCTCCCATCTGGCAACTGAACTGTTTTCGTAATTACGTTCATCTAAAAATTATAACTTATTGTTTTGACCAACATCTTTGGGAACCAAAAGCGGCAACAATGCGCAAGGTTCTAAAGTCTTGATGTTACCTTCTCACGCGTCCCGAAAAAAATTAATCCGTGCAAATTTACCTATTATATATGTAACACACAAATAAATAACCATATTTTTTGCGGTGCTAATTATCAGATGTTAAATCGCTTATCACTATACGCTCTCAGCTCAAACACGACCTTTTTGATTTTAGGTGATAGTTTTCTTCTTCCAAGGAGATTGTCGGACTGATGCTAAAGTAGGGTCTTTCAAGGTACAAAAATCGTCGTTTTCATCGTAAGAAAACAATGTTAATGAATTATGACAACCTTACTCCCTCGAATTATTATCATGAAAAAAAATATTTTTGTTCATGAAGAAAAATATTTCTTGTCGTGAAAATAAATATTTTTGTTCATGAAAAGAATTTGAAATTATCGGTCAATTGGTAACGAACAAAAGATATTACCCGACCGCCTCGAGCGATAATAAACAATGAAGAAACGCCTCTCAGCAGTAGTATTCACTCCCCTCTCCTATCAAGAAGAAACCAAGGCAGGGCCTTACCTTAGCCTAAAAATAAAAAGGCTTCGCATCCCTGCGAAGCCTTTCGTTTAACATCAATCTTACTCACGTAAGTTTTGTGTCCTTGTACTAACTCAAATAATTAACTTTAATAACGACTATTTTCTATTTGACAACGCAAAGTTACAAAAAAACACATAAATAAAATGAGATTTAGAAATAATCATTAATACTTTTAGACTTTATAACAGAAAGCGCAGTTTGGCGTATTTTTTTAATAGGTTTTGACACAACTATTTCTTCTCTTAGCCTTATTTTTAATAGTGTTCACGGTCTTTTCCACGCTCTTTCACCAACTATTTGCCCCATAACCTTGATTTATAATCGGTTTTATTTGTCCATATCAACATCTTGCCGTACCTTTGCAACCAATAAAAAGGTAACATACCACCTGAGAGTCTGCGTACTGACTGGTTGAAGCCCGTCGCAGGCAAGTGTCTTTTTAGTGGGTTCGTTTGGTGGTGATCTTACCTTTTATATAGGATAATAAATAATAAACAAACGAATTTGAAGACATTTGAAGAGTTAGGTGTGAGCGAAGAGATTCGTCGCGCCATTGGTGAGCTTGGATTTGAACATCCAATGCCTGTACAAGAAGAAGTAATCCCTTATTTACTTGGTAATCGTAACGACGTCATCGCACTGGCACAGACTGGTACGGGTAAGACGGCAGCCTTTGGTCTTCCTCTGCTGCAACGCATTGACACAAGCAGCAAGGATACGCAGGCGATAGTGCTTAGTCCTACACGTGAACTATGTTTGCAGATTGCTGATGACCTAAAGGAGTTTAGCAAGTATATCCCCCATCTACACATCGCAGCGGTCTATGGCGGTGCATCTATCGATACACAGATTCGCCAGTTGCGCCATGGTGTACAGATAATCGTGGCTACGCCGGGTCGTCTGATTGACCTTATGCATCGTGGAAAAGCTCGTCTGGACAATGTGAGAAATGTTGTCTTGGACGAAGCCGACGAAATGCTTAACATGGGTTTCCAAGAGAGTATCACCGAGATATTGACTGGTGTGCCCGAAGATCGTAACACATTGCTATTCTCGGCTACGATGAGTCGTGAAGTAGAACGGGTTGCAAAGGGTTATCTGCATGACTATAAAGAGATCGTAGTGGGTAGCCGCAACGAGGGAGCCGAGAGTGTTAACCATATTTATTATATGGTGAATGCACGCGACAAGTATCTTGCCTTGAAACGACTGGTTGACTTCTATCCAAAGATATATGCGATAGTTTTCTGCCGCACAAAGCTTGAGACGCAAGAAATTGCTGATAAGTTGATTAAGGACGGATACAATGCTGAAGCCTTGCATGGCGACCTCTCACAGCAGCAACGTGACCTTACGATGCAGAAGTTCCGCTCACATCTCACACAGATTCTCGTCGCTACAGACGTTGCAGCACGTGGACTGGATGTGAACGACTTGACACACGTTATCAACTATGGGCTACCTGATGATATAGAGAACTATACTCACCGCTCTGGCCGTACGGGTCGTGCAGGGAAGAAGGGTACGTCTATCTCGATTATCCACTCTCGTGAGAAATATAAGGTACGTAATATTGAGCGCGAAATCGGTAAGGACTTTGTCGATGGAACACTCCCTTCTCCAGAGGAGATATGCAAGAAACAGTTGTTCAAAACTATGGATGACATCTTGAAAACAGACGTTGATGAAGACCAGATAGCACCTTATATGAAGGATATCAACCGTCAGTTCGAGTATATCGATAAGGAGATTGTCATCAAGAAGATTGTTACTGCGACCTTTGGTAGGTTCCTTGATTATTATAAGAACGCTCAAGAGATTGAGAAACCATCCTCACGTAGTTCACGAGATGATAGCCGTAGCACAAAAGGAGAAGGCAGAGGAAGTCGCAGCCGTGGCCCTCGTAAGGCGGAGAGTGGCTATAAGCGACTCTTTATCAACCTCGGTAAGGCAGATGGTTTCTATCCGGGTGAGGTGATGCAGTTCATTAATAAGAATATGCATGGGCATCAGGCGGTAGGCCATATAGACCTCCTTGCAAAGCAGAGCTACATCGAAGTGCCTGAACAGGACGCCAAGAAGGTGATGAGTGCATTGGATGGTGCTACCTACAAAGGCCGCAAAGTGCGTTGTAACGATGCTGAAGAGGGTGGCCATGGACGCTCGGCTGGTGGTCGCTCGGCTGGTGGCAATGGTCGCTCATCAGGCGGTCGTAGTGGTTACGCCAGCCGCGGAGAAGGTCGTCAAGACGCTCGTGAGCGTAGAGGACGTGGTCGACGACAGAATGATGACAATGCTTTTGGCGCACAGTATAAGTTCAAGAAAGATGATTGGAAGGAACTTATGAAAGGTGCACCAGCTAAGCTAAAGGGCGACGAACCCGATTTCTCTGAAGAAGGATGGGCCAGACGCAGACCAAAGAAATAGGGAGCTATACTACAGCTCAGTCTGAAAGGATGGAGGACTTAGCGTATAAAGGTGAGGAGTAAACTGATAGTAAACACCTCATCTACTGCATTTTATCCTTCAGAGTGGCTTAAAGAGCTATCAAAAAAGCCCCATAGCATCGATGCTATGGGGCTTTTTATATATTAAGACAGACCCTTACTGTGGATTAATCTCGTTCAGCAAACGATCAGCGTGACCCCACTTATCCATTAAGTAGAGTACATAACGAATGTCAACACCAATACAACGTGCGAGCTTGCGATCGAAGTTGATATCGCTTGAAAGGCTATCCCAGTTACCGTCGAAAGCAAGACCAATAAGGCGACCCTTACCATCGAACATTGGAGAACCTGAATTACCACCAGTGATATCATTGTTAGTAAGGAAGCAAAGCTGCATCTTTCCTGTTGTCTTATCAGCATAACGACCGAAGTCCTTAGCACTCATAAGCTCCATCATGACAGGCTCTACCTTGTAATCCTCAAGCTTCTTACCCTTCTTCATCTTCTCTACAATACTCTCAGCGGCCGTGTAATAGTTGCTATCAAAGCCTCCAAGCATATAGCCACCCACCTGTCCATAAGACAAGCGCATGGTGAAGTTGGCATCACTATAGTGTGGCATGTCCATCTCCATCTGCACCTTTGCCTCGCAGAGCTTCTTCTCCTCGTTCGCAATAGCTTCTTCTTTCGTGGCATAATCAGCTAATACTTTCTGATACACCATTACGAGCTGCACTCCAAGTAAGATACCTGGGTCTTCAAGAGTCTTCTCATCATTATAGAACTTATGCCCTTTAACGAGTAACATACTCTTTGAATAAAGCCAGTCAACATACTTCTTATAATTATTACCAAACTTAGTCTTGATTTCATTATACGCCTCTGGGAGATACTGAGCAGGCACATGTTCGGCATAATTCTTCAACATTGCGGCTGTCATCTCCTTGTCAAGAGCTAAGTTCCAATCGTTACTATTGTCCTTAAACAGTATGTACTGTCCCTTAGGATCGTTCTCTGACCCCTGTGGTTCGATAGCTCCACGAGTGATATCAAAGGCCCTCTGAATCAATTCAGACACCTTCCAGAAAGACTCTCTCCAATAAGCTTGAACCAAGGCAGGCTCGTTACTTTCTTTATAAAGCCTACTCAATTTAGCAAAGTCGACATCTACAGAAGGGTCTTTCACCTTCTTCTCGTCTAACCACCTTTGTATCTTAGCCTCGTATTCAGCCTTTTGACGAATCAAACCAATGGAGTCTATGCACTTATTCATACCCATTGAGTTCTTCCAATAGTTCGCTGCTCCAACGTACTTGTCCTCATATTGGATACGAGTCTTCTCACTCTTGTCCATATAACGCTTTAGGATAGCAAGCTTAATACCACGTGCTTGCACCTGAACAGCGTTGTTTATGTCTCTACGTTGCTGTATACCGTATGAAGAAAGATACCGATTAGTAGAGCCCGGATAGCCTATTGTCATCGCAAAGTCCTTGTCCTTATAGCCTTCAAGACTTACTGGTGCCCAGTTAGCAGGCTTATATGGCACATTATCCTTTGAGTAAGAAGCTGGTCCATTGGTCTTAGGATCAGCATAGATACGGAACACTGAGAAGTCACTTGTTTGTCTTGGCCACATCCAATTGTCCGTTTCTCCACCGAACTTACCCATACTCTTTGGGACAGTAAAGACCAGTCTCACATCAGGAAAATCCTGATATGTAGTTGCATAGTACTTGTTTCCCTCATAGAAAGGGTCTATACTGATATGCAGGGTCTTGTCGATAGCCTTAATAGAGTCAGTCAGATGGTTGGTAAGAGAGTCTATGATAGCCTCGGTCTGTTCGCTGTTCTTCCCTGCAACAAGCTTACTCACACGAGCTGTAATATCCTCCTGTTTCTTCATGAAGGATACAAACAAGTCTTTGTTTGGGAGTTCCTCAGCATAGGTCTTGGCGTAGAAGCCATTCTTCATATAGTCATGTTCTACGGTGGAATGGGCATTAATTGCACTAAATCCACAATGGTGATTGGTGAAGACCAGGCCATTTGGAGAAACAACAACGCCTGAGCAATAGCCAGAGAAATTAATAACTGAATTGCTGATAGCGTTTGGAGCGCCATAAAGCATAGCCTGTGGCAACTGGAAACCCTCAGCTACCATTTGTTCATAGACGGCCTCTGGCAAGTTATAGAGCGTCCACATACCTTCATCAGCATGCATAGCTGTACTACCCAATGCGAGAAGTCCGGCAATAAGTAATGTCGATTTCTTCATATTAATACTATTAATTAATTGATACTTACTTGTTTTCTACTTGTGTATAAAGGGTTAACAAAAATCTATGGGGAGCTTAGAGAGGGGGCGCCTACTTATCTATAACGCTCTATAAGGCCATCCTTTATAGTCTTATAAACCCTCTTCTCCCATAATATCTCTTATTTCTTACCAAATCGTTTACGCAGTTGTTGCAGCGGGAAGTCATGGTATAAGACATGAGCAATGAATAGGATAATAACCAAAGTATTAATTCCTAAAGCCGCAGCAACAGACAGGTTGGCATTAGTATAGCTAATAATAGCAAAGAAGAGACCACCTATAAGGACATAGACCCCAATACTCTTTAATGGATAATCTATCGGATACTTACGTTGACCGACGATATAAGACAGCACCATAGCCGTAGCGTTACCCAAGAAACCTGCCCATGCACAAGCGATATAACCGTATTGGGGGACGAAAATAACGTTGATTCCGATAATTACAGCACATCCGATACCTGAGAAGTAAGCCCCCCAAATCGTCTTATCAATGAGCTTATACCAGAAACTAAGGTTGAAGTAAACACCTGTCATGATACCTCCTGCCATCACGATAGGCACCACCTCCAGTCCTACCCAGTAGTCACGCCCAATGATATGACGCAGAACATCCATATAGCCCATCACCACCAAGAAAGCTAAAAGCGTAAAGATGATAAAGAACTTCATAGCTCTTGCATACGTCTCCTTATTGTCCTTGTCGCGAGCCTTACCAAAGACGAATGGTTCATAAGCATAGCGAAAGGCCTGCGTAATCATCGACATGATCATAGCTATCTTACTTGCAGCCCCAAAGATACCCAACTGTGTATGCGCATCGCTATTCTTATAGACGTATGGGAAGATGATATAACCTGCCGTTTGATTAAGAATACCAGCAATACCAAGGATGAGGATAGGCCAAGAATAGGATAGCATCTTCTTCGCCAAAGGCATATCAAGGAGCTTACCACTGGCAAAGAAGCCATCTTTCAACTCTCTCCAGAAGCAGAAAGTGATAGTTCCTGTACAAACAAGGTTGATGTAGAAGGCATAACCTACATCATGTCCGCCTAAGAAGAGATAGTAAACAAGGTTCAAGATGATATTCAACGCAATGAATAACAGTTTGAAGGCAGCAAACTTAATAGGGCGCTTCTTATATCTTAGATAGGCGAAAGGAATAGCCTGAAAAGCGTCTATCGCAACCGTGATAGCCATCACCCACACATACGAAGGATGTTCTGAATAGCCCATAAAGTCACAGATAGGCTGTAAGAAAACAAAGACCATCGCTATAAACAGCAGTGATGACAATCCTACTAAAGACAGAGTAGTTGAGTAAACCTTCTGTGGGTCTTGGTCAGTCTTGTTGGCATAACGGAAGAAAGTAGTCTCCATACCATACGTCAGAACCACCAACAGCAAGGCTGTATAGGCATAGATGTTTGTTATAACACCATATCCACCGCTCGCAGCACTAATCTTTGCAGTATAGAGGGGTACGAGAAGATAGTTTAAGAACCTTCCGATAATACTGCTAAAGCCATAGATAGCAGTGTCTTTTGCCAGTGATTTTAAATTTGCCATTGTCGTTTTGTAGTTTAGCTTATTTGCCCTATTAGGCTAATAAAGCTTATAGGGCTAACAGCCCAATAGTTTAATAGACTCTATTATCTCCTAAAAGAATATATAGCAGACGGCGATAGCGGCTATTACACCCGCCAAATCAGCTAACAGTCCACAGGCCAATGCGTGGCGAGTGTAGCGTATTCCGATACTGCCAAAATAAACTGCAAGAATATAAAAGGTGGTATCTGTTGAACCTTGGAAGATACAACTCAATCTGCCAACGAATGAGTCAACACCAAAGGTTTTCATTGATTCCAACATAAGGCCACGTGCTCCACTACCTGAAAGGGGTTTCATAAAGGCTGTGGGGAGTGCATCCACGAATCTTGTGTCAAGTCCACATTGCTGTACAACCCACCTTATACCATCTATCAAGAGGTCTAACGCACCAGAAGCACGTAGCACTCCTACTGCCACAAGGATAGCTACTAAATAAGGAATAATACGTACTGCGGTTTGGAAACCATCTTTCGCTCCTTCGATGAAAGCGTCATAAACATTCACCTTCCGCCACATACCAACAACGATGAAAAGGACGATTATCGACATGATAATCAAGTTTGACGCTACTTTAGTTACCGTATTCATCGTTTGCTTATCCATCTGTCCGAATCCCCACATTACCAGTCCGACAAAGCCAATGATACCAACAAGACCCAAGAACAATGTTGGTTGGAAGATATTGACACGTTGCCACGCTGCTGTAAGGAGTATACCTGCTATCGTCGCAACCGTTGTTGCCAACAAGATAGGGATGAACACGTCCATTGGCTGTGCTGCTCCGTTCATGCTCCGATAGCCAAGAATAGTCGTAGGGATAAGCGTCAAACCCGAAGTATTCAGTACTAAGAACATTATCATTGGGTTTGTTGCCGTGTCTTTCTTGGTGTTCAGTTCTTGCATCTGCGCCATCGCTTTCAATCCAGTAGGGGTGGCTGCATTGTCAAGGCCCAACATGTTTGACGCAATATTCATAAAGATAGACCCCATAACAGGGTGATTCTTAGGAATATCAGGGAAGAGCTTTGAGAAGAAAGGGCTAAGCATACGTGCAAGAACATTTACTACACCAGCCTTTTCGCCAATCTTCATGATTCCCAACCACAGTGCTAAGACACCTGTAAGACCGATAGAAGTCGTGAAAGCTGTCTTAGATGAGTCGAATGTGGATAGCATCATCCTACTAAATATGTCTGTGTCTCCCATCAAGAGAGAGACGAGTCCGAAGATAAATGAGATGAGAAAGAATCCTATCCAAATATAGTTCAGTGCCATTTATTGCTGCTTATAATTGTTTTAAGATGTCTGTTATATATCAGAAACGGGGACAGACAGCCCCACAAAGGTACCATGCTTTCCCAATGCAAAGATAAACATTTCTGTGTGAACCTACGGCATAATAAACTAAAAAGATGTTGTTTGTGTCCGTGTTTCTAATTGTTTTGTCGATAATATGTCGTGGGTTGTTTTCTTAAACCATGTCTAAACAACCCTTATTACACCTTATTTTTCTATCTTTTATCGATGATTAAACCGTTAGACGCATATTATTTAATCTTTTTAACATACCTAATTATGTATATATAGTACGAAGTCTTTAACTTTGCAAACGTCTTTTTCGGATAGAATTGTATCTCTTTCCGATTACTATTAATACATAATTAGTCACTTTGCGAATACAGATAGTAACTGTAAGACTATATGGGTATATTCGATTTGTTTAAGAAGAGTAAGCGAGAAACGCAACAGAAGGGCCAATGTTTCTTAGATAAAGAGGAGACCGAGGAGGTCGATTTATGGTCTAAAGCTTGTGTAGCAGAGCCTCAATGTTATGAAAAAGAGGGCAAGGAGAAGCTCCTTAGTTTCGTTATAACAGAGGGTGTCAACACTATCCTACCAATGTTTCCTAACGAGTTATACAAGAACAAGGAAGATAGCTTCGCTGACATACGCCTTAAATTCGTTAGTACAACGAACCAAGGAGAGGTAGTCGACCTACCTTTCTTTCATTGTGTACCTGCTTTATCGAACTATGCTGTGGAGTACAGAGAGCCTAATGTATTAATTAGAGGACTGAATGCGGCTGAGATGTGCTTGCTGATTTCAAGTGTCAAGCAGTCATTAAAGCGCCTATAAACGCCTGAAAAGGAGACTACATTATCAATCGTCAAAAATACCGATTATGGTTGCAAGAGATTTTGCCCATAGTCGGCTTTTTCGTTTTCAACCTTCTTAAATGGCCCATTCCATCGAAGAAAAAGGGGCTAATCTACCCTCCCTTCCTCTCAAAACGCTACTCATTACCGACACGAAAAAGCTTAGTTAGCCTTTGAGACAAGTTGCAGCTTAGTACTTAACCCTTCTTTCTTATTCCCTTCCATCAACTGATTTACACCCACAAAGACACTCCCCGGCGAATTATTTTCATGAAGAAAAAGAATTATTTACATGAAAAGAAATATTTTTTTTCATGAAAAAAAATTGGAGAAGGATGGTGTGCAGTGCGAAAAGGATGGTATAATAACCTTTTAGTCCAGTCCTTTCATTCCTTTCATGACGGCTTCTTCCACCCAAGAAATAAGTTGATTACACACAAAAACACCTATACCATTGTTCATAGACAGCACCTTATCGATTCTTTGTCGTAGTTAGCCCAACAAGAGACAGGCAAGAAAAGGAAAGGCTGAAATCCCTTACAGAATTCCAGCCTCTTATGTTCACGAGTAATAAAAACGTCTACCGTTACTCTTTTACAATGAATACAACACCTGAATAACAGTCTGTCCTACTGCCTGTAGCGTATTTTTATCAATATGCTCCATCGTGTCGTTGACCGTATGCCAGGTCGGACCGAAAGAGCTTTGTTGGCAATCAGGATAGTAAGGAATAATGTCTACAGTAGGAATACCAGCATACTGATTAACAGGAACATGGTCGTCTGTAACCATTCCACCGATGTTGTCTGGGAAATAAGAGCCATAGCCAGCCGACTTAGCAGCTTCCCAAACACGGCTAACGACGTCAGGAGCAAGCTGAACAGACATGCCCTCGCGATAAAACTGTGCTCCTTCGCCCCCTACCATATCAAGAAGAATACCGAACTGAGGCTTAACTGCAGTCGGGAAGTTCTTTGCGTAGTATTGAGCACCTAATGCCCAAGAGTCTTCACTATTCTGATATCCAGTCGCCCAGGTCGGTACTCCCCAGTCTTCTGCATCGAAACAAACGAAGTCAACACCCACTGTTAGCTTCTTATCGGCCTGTAACTGACGCGCTAACTCGAGCATTACAGCCACGCCACTGGCCCCATCATTGGCAGCCATGACAGGCTTCTTGTGGTTAGTTGAGTCTGGGTCGTTGTCTGCCCAAGGCCTACTATCCCAGTGCGCACATATTAAGATGCGTCTCTTAGCTTGTGGATTGAATCGTGCAATGATGTTGGTTGACTTCAACACCGTACCATCATAGCCTTTTAAGTCAGCCGTTTGTTCCTTGACCTCACAGCCATATTGCTTGAACTTCTCTACTATCCACTTGCCACACTTGTCATGGGCGGCAGAGTTCATCACACGTGGTCCGAACGCACACTGCGCTGCTGTGAAAGCGTAGGCAGAGTCTGCATTGAACGAAGGACCGACAGGTTTGGCCGTAGCAACAGTGTCAGTAGTATTCACATTACTACTTGCTTTACCCTTACAGCCGAACGTTACGGTTGTAAGCAACACTGCCACGAGGCAACCAAAAAGGGGATTTAAGTTTGTTCTCATCGTTGATTACGTTCTTATTCTCCGCCACCTCTATTTAAAAAGTAGCTGAAGACGATTCTATTCGTTTACTTTCTTACACTCTGTACCTTTGCCATTACACGAAGCCAGTTGGCTCCCCATATCTTTTCTATGTCTCGTTCGCTGTACTTACGACGGAGGAGATGGAGGGTGAAGTTTATCATTTCGCTGGCATCACACATACCTCTTACAGTGCCATCACCGTCGAAGTCGGTGCCAACTCCTACATGATCGATACCCATGATGTCGATGGCATGCTCGAGATGGGCTATGGCGTCCATCACTGTCGCCTCTCCGATCTTCTTCAAGAAACCCTGATAAAGCGTGATGTGGGCCACTCCACCCTTCTTTGCCAAGGCTCTCATCTGGTCGTCAGTAAGGTTACGAGGGACGTCACAGAGTGCTTTACTGTTTGAATGACTACATACGATTGGCATCGAACTGATGTCTAATGCGTCATAAAAACTCTTCTCTCCGCCATGGCTAAGGTCGACCATAATACCATTGCGGTTCATCTCCTTGATGACTTCCTCACCAAACTTACTTACGCCACCATGGGTGTTGCAGCCTCGAGCAGAGTCGCATATATCATTGTCACCATTGTGACAAAGGGTAATATAGGTCACACCTCGCTGTGCAAAATGCTTGACATTCTCAAGCTTATGTTCCAAGGCAAGACCATTCTCAATGGCAAACATGATGCTCTTACGCCCCTTACGCTTGTCTTCATAGAGGTCGGATGGGGTGCGAGCAATACTGATATAACGTTGATTCTGCTTGACTATTTCCTCGATTTTATCGAAGATAAGGTCGGCATAAGCGGCAGGTGAGAGATGATCTAACACCTCTGTAAGGTTAAGATTAAAGCGTTTTAGCCCCTCAACATCAATCTTTGATGAGAAAGACTCACCTATCTTCGGTTGTGGAAGGTATGCGGCCATCGTCACAGCATCCTGTCTTCCATCCGTCATCTTGTGTAGATCGTATAAAATACGAGGGTCGCGCTGTTCAAAGCGGACGCCTTGTGGGAAGAACATCGGCGTGTCGCAGTGTGTATCAAGCGTCAGGATACGCTGGTGAAGTTGCTTAGCAAGATAGAAGTTGTTGGCCTGTCCGACAAGCCACTGAAATAGTTTGCCGCCTTCTTCACCCATCCATTCAGGATGCCACTGTACTCCCATGATAGGCTTAAACTCACTACTCTCTATACATTCGATAACTCCATCGGGAGAGAGAGCCGTCACACGAAAGCGATTTCCAGCCTCCTTCACCGCTTGATGATGGAAACTATTGACCATGAGGCGTTCTTCCTTGTAGAGAGCATAGAGTACAGAAGACTTGAGAACGGTCACGCTATGCGTCGCTTCACTGCGTTCTGCGTCCTGTGAATGCTTGAGTGTTGCAGCATGAAAGGTTGTGATAGTCTTGTCTTTGCTCAACTTCTTCTCTACAGTCTCATCCGTTTTGATATAGTCTTCATAGATGTCCTGCTGTATTTTCCCGCCTAAGGCGACAGCAAGATTTTGTATTCCTCGACAGATACCAAGGATAGGCACTTGTCGATTATAGGCCAAACGAATTAGCATAAGTTCTGGTAGATCACGCTCAGCATTGATGTTGTGCAGCTTAACTGAGGGTTCTTCTCCGTACCAAAGAGGGTTAATATCGGCCCCACCAGTGAGGAGAAGGCCATCTAAATGGTCGAGTGTATTGACAAGAACATCCTTATCAGCAATAGGAGGAACCAACATTGGAACGCCACCAGCCGCTACCACCTGCTTATAATAGACATTCCTTAACGCTGCATCACCATTCATATAATTGGTTGTAATACCTATTATAGGCTTACGCTTAGCCTCTGGGAATGTGGCATACACCTTTTCAAGGTGCTCCTGAATATCATATTGCATTCTAATTACTATTTAATAAGTCGTTTAATCATTGTTAATTGGGAGAGAGACTTAGAGGAGTTCCTCTACAATAGGTATCTCTCTCTTAATGCTTTGTTCAAGAGATATAAGCGTCTCAGTCGATACCACGCCTGCAATACCTTGTAGTTGATTGTTAAGAAGGTCCATGAGTTGCTCATTGTCTTTGGCATATAGCTTCACAAGCATCGTATAAGGACCAGTTGTAAAATGGCATTCAACGACCTCGGGGATGGCACTTATGCGCTCAACTACCTTCTTATACATAGAGCCACGTTCAAGGTTAAGACCCACGTAGGTGCAGGTGCTGTAGCCTAAACTCTTCGGATTGACATCGAAACCACTACCCGTAATAACACCATTCTCTATGAGGTGCTGTACTCTCTGGTGTATAGCGGCACGTGACACACCACATTGAGCGGCCACATCCTTAAATGGCATGCGTGCATTCTGCGATAGAATACCTAATATCTTCTTGTCTAAACGGTCTACTTTTTCCATATTCAAGGCTGGATTACATTACTGGTTCGATAATTGAAAGATATAAATTGATAGCGAGCAAAAGTAGGGAATTAATATGGAACAGGCAACAATATGACAGAAAAAATGCGCCTCTTGGGCGCATTTTGTCTTTATTTTAAGGAATAGAACAGTATTTCACGGCTCTTACCTTACTTTTTTACAGTCTTCTTTGACTTCTGTGTAGGGGCTTTCTTAGCAGGTACTAACTTAGCAGCGTCCACTACTTTCTTCTCCTTTTCGGCTGGGGCTTCAATGCCTTTAAGGTCGAGTGTGAAGATAAGTGTTGAATATGGAGCAATGTCACGACCTGCGCCACGCTCGCCGTATGCCAAGTTTTCTGGTATAACAATCTCCCATGTTGAACCTACAGGCATCATCTTTAGAGCCTCGGTCCAGCCCTTTATGAGTCCATTCACATTGAAGGTATCAAACTCAACACCATGACGTGATGTGGCATCAAACACCTTTCCGTCAACAGTCTTACCTTCATAGCTTACCTGAACACGGTCGCCATCCTTTGGAAGAACGCCATCACCCTTCTTAATGATACGGTATTGCAAACCAGAAGGGAGTGTTACAACCCCTGCCTTCTTCTTGTTTTCTTCCAGATAAGCCTCATTCTTAGCCCTTGCTTCAGCCTCTTTCTTTACTTTCAGTTCAACTTGTTTCTTCTCAAAGAGCTGCTCAGCGACTGCTTGCTTTAGTACTGTAGAGTCTTTTGCAAGTGCTGCTACAAATCCTCGATAGAGTAAGTCGGCATTAATAGGAGCTGGTGTACCCTCGAACTGGGCTGTGACATTAGGCAACGTCGTCTTCTCTACCTGCGAACTGATGACCAATCCGGCTACATAAGCAGCAAAGGCAGAGTCCTTACGATGGTCTATTCCTTGGCGCAGGCCACGTAGGAAGTCAGGCATCTGGGCTTCTTTCACCCCGAACTGATTAGCGAGATAATCGTTCAGACCGCGAGTCATGGCCATACCTGCCGCATAACTCAACGAATCAGACGGTGTTCTTAACTCTACAGGAGTTGTTTTACAAGCCAGTTGACACTCAGTATTCTGTTTGCCGGCCTTGTTTTTCTTCTTACTCTGTGCACTTGCAGAGTTGAAGACTGAACCTGCTGCGATGAGCAGAGCCAGTATAATTACTTTCTTCATTGTTTTGTCGTTTTAAAGAAAAGATGTTTTTATTTTTAAGAGGGTGTAGATTAAATAGTATCTACAGAACTTCTGTTTTCCATCTGTCGAACTTTAATGCCCTCTTGTCTGCTTTTGTAAAGCTTTGTTTAGGGCTTAAACCATTGGTGCTAAGCGTTTTTTCGATGACTAATGATAGTCTTTTAACCATCTATACATCTTCCTTTCCATGCTACAAGAGTATCATTACTGAATTATTCTCATGAAAATAAATAATTACTTTCATGAGAATAAATATTTATTTTCACGACAATAAAGATTTTCTTTCATGAAAATAATTCGCTATCATCGTGAAAATGGATTACAGCTGATGCTCTTCCATATAAGATAAGGAAGACTCATCGAACCATTATCAAGCTTTAGTTGATTACATACCTGGCTTACCCTGTGGCTTACCTGGCTTACCCTGTGGCATACCTGACATACCCTGAGGCATACCTGGCTGACCCTCTGGAGCCTTCTCGATACCGAGTAACTCAACAGTAAAGATAAGTGTAGAGAATGGTTTGAGGTCTGGACTTGGCTGTTCAGCGCCATAACCTGCTGTATAAGGGATAGTAATCTCCCACTTAGCACCAACAGGCATCTTGGTCAAAGCCTCTGTGAAACCTGGGATAACACCACCTACAGGCATTGTAGCACCATCGCGCTGGTCGAAGACCTTACCATCGATAGTCTTACCAACATAGTTAATCTTAACTACATCTGAAGCTTTTGGAGTAGCACCAGAGCCTGCCTTGAGTTCTTTCACCTGTACACCATGACCGAGAGTCTTCACTCCTGGCTTCTTGGCGTTGGCTGCCATGTAGGCATCACTCTTCTTTTTGTTAGCACCGTAAGTCTTCTCTGCAGTCTTCATCTGAATAGCCTTTGATGTTTTCTGCTCAATCTCACGAGCCTGCTCAACGGTCATCTTCTGGCCCTTACCCTTTGCACTTGCTGCGAAACCAGCGAGGAAATTATCCAAAGAGATGCTCTTTGTTGAGTCTTCACCAAAGATTTGACGATTGAGTTGTTGCTTAATAACCATGTTCATCTGCATTCCTGCGCTTACACCAGCATTGTAAGCAGCACGCTTCTTATCATCGGCATTCTTCGCACCATCGTTCATTCCCTTTACAAACTCGTCTATGTAAGCGGTATCTATCTGCATTTGTTGAAGATACTGCTTAACACCTTGACCCTGATCAACACCGAATGCGTAGCTCAAAGAGTCTACATCAGATTTCAAACTCTCCTTTGGAGCTGAATTGCCACAGGCTGTGAAGCCTGCAGCTGCAATAGCCATAGCAGCTAATAAATAAACTTTCTTCATTATACTTTTATTTGTTTAGTTCCTTAAGCAATATTATTTAAGTAGGCGATAACCAACGATACGACCGCTTTCAACCGCCTACAATACTCATTATTTTACCTCTATCAACTCTACATCGAATACGAGTGTAGCAAAAGGAGGTATCTGTGCACCTGCACCACGCTCACCGTATGCAAGCTTATAAGGGATAAAGAAGCGATACTTAGCACCCTCCTGCATGAGCTGTACACCCTCGGTCCAACCAGGGATAACCTGATTCAAGCCGAATGTAGCAGGCTGATTGCGCTGATAAGAACTATCGAAGACAGTACCATCAATCAGCGTTCCTTCATAATGACATACTACTTGGTCTGTTGCAGAAGGCTTCTTACCATCGCCTTCCTTTAACACTTGATACTGTAAACCTGATGGTAAGGTAACAATACCCTCCTTCTTACCATTCTCAGCAAGGAAAGCCTCGCCTTCAGCCTTTGCTGCCTTACCAGCCTCAGCGGCTGCTGCTTGCTGCTTAGCTTCCTGCTCTTGGAAGAAATTCTGTACCAGTGTCTGTGCTTCAACATTGTCAACTTTCAGCTGTGAACCCGAAATAACATCCTTGATAGCCTGTGCGAAGTCGTCAATATTCAGTTCTTTTGCACCCATTCCAGCAAGTTGTGAACCGATACCGATCCCCAGTGCATAGCTTAATTTATCCATTCTTGTTCTTAATATGTTAATAATTAATGTGCAAAGATACTATTTTTAAGGTATAGTAGGGCATTAATCGGATTAAAATTACTAAATTTGTCATAGAGAACGGAGGATTAGCTAGTAAGTTGTAACTTATTACCTAAATTCTGAAAGATAATCTATTGGCATTCTCTTTGCCATACTCTCCTTTCAAGAACTTTATGGAATAGGTGCTTATTAGATATTCTCCTTGTTCAAGCCTCAACTCAATAAAGATCGAAGTATGAAGAGAATCGTATTCTTAACAGGTGCTGGAATGTCCGTGGAGAGCGGCTTCAAGACCTTTCGCGGTAATGATGGATTATGGGAAGACTACCCTGTTGAACAGATAGCTACCCACGAGGGCTGGCTTGCTAACCCTACCCTCGTCAATAACTTCTACAACCGTCTGCGTAAGAAACTATATGCGGCCAAGCCTAATGAGGGTCATCTCCTTATTAAAGAACTTGAGAAAGACTACGACGTAACAGTGATTACGCAGAATGTTGACAATCTCCACGAGAAAGCGGGGACTGAAAAGATTATCCATCTACATGGGGAACTGACTAAGGTGTGCTCAAGTAAGGACCCTGACGACCATAGATACATAGTAGAACTACCTGCTGATCACTGCGAGGTGGCACCAGGTCAGCTTGCAGGCGATGGCAGTCTCTTGCGCCCGTTCATAGTCTTCTTTGGTGAAGCAGTACCCATGATTGAGCCTGCAGCAGAGCTTGTAGCACAGGCAGACATGCTTGTCATCATTGGGACATCGCTTGTTGTCTATCCTGCCGCTGGTCTTGTGCAATACACCCGGCCAGGGACTCCTATCTATCTAATCGACCCTGACGATACGCCTACACGTGCTTCTGGTAGATTAACACATATCAAGAAGGGGGCAAGTGAGGGTATGAAAGAATTTATAAAACTATTGTAAGGAGTCGAGGATAGTATTACATGTAACTAACTACAGGACAGTCACTCCCAATACTGTACCCCTATTAATAACCAAGAAAGAATATATACGATACCAACCATTTATCCCCTACCCTCTCATTAGGGCTTAAATGAATGTGAATATCAATGATTAAATGTATGAAGAAACTATTATCAATCATCTTCTTAGCCCTTATGGCGTTGCCAACCATGGCTCAGAAGAATGTTTACAAGTTTAGTGTAAAGGACGGTAATGACCATACCGTTAAGTTGAAAGACTACAAGGGTAAGGTGCTGCTCATCGTGAACACGGCGACAAAATGCGGATTTACACCACAGTACGAGGCCTTACAAAAACTCTATGAGACCTATAAGAATCAAGGATTTGTCGTCCTTGACTTCCCTTGTAATCAGTTTGGTGCACAGGCACCTGGCTCCTTCCGCGACATACACGACTTCTGTACAGGCAACTATGGGACCACTTTTCCACAGTTCGCAAAGGTTAATGTCAATGGACGCAACGAGTCACAGCTCTACACTTACCTAAAGGCTCAACAGCCATTCAAGGGCTTTGACATGAATAATAACATCGGTAAGTTCCTCGATGAGAGGTTTCGTAAGGAGAACCCAGACTACTTCAAGGATCCAAGTATCAAATGGAACTTCACAAAGTTCCTAATAGATAGACAGGGACATGTCATCGATCGCTTTGAACCAACAGCTGATATGAAAGACGTTGAGGCTGGTATTAAGGCGGCTTTGAGGATGAAGTAAAGGCTAAGAAGGCTATTAGCCTTATTAGGCTAATGGGCCTTATAGGGCTAATAAAGCAATTAGCCTTATTAGGCCAATGGGCCTTATAGGGCTAATAAAGCAATTAGGCCTATTGGGCCAATGGGCCTTATTGGGCTAATAAAGCAATAAGCCTTATTGGGCCAATGGGCCTTATAGGGCCAATAAGCCCAATACTCCCAAAGCAAAGCCGGCTAACACGCAACCACGTGTCAGCCGGCTTTGTTCGTTTTATTGCTTAGGCAGATTAGTAAAGTTCTGCTTATTCTTATTAGGTGACTTCTTCTTCACCTTAAACTTATCAAATCCTTTACCAAACACACCCATTACCTGACTCTGAGTTACGAATGCATCAGGGTCTATCTCATCAATCATTCGATACACATAGGAGGCTTCGCGCTGGCGAGTAACTACGATAACCAACTTTATATCATGCCCAGTATAATAGCCCTTAGCATCGATTATCGTACTTGTACGGTGTGGTTGCTCTTGCGAAATCATATCACAAATCTCCTTATACCGCTCTGATATGATAAGAAACTGTACTGATCGCCGACTGGAACTGATAACTTGATCGAGCACAAACGACGTGATAATCAAGTTAACATAACCATAGATAACCAGCTCCCAACTGTGAAGAACAAGGTAGCTGCCTGTCACGATGGTCATATCAACTAACAAGATAACTCGTCCAAGGGAGATATCACGATACTTGTTAACTATCGCTGCGACAATATCCGAGCCTCCTGAACTACCGTTATAAGACAGTCCAAAGGCTAAGCCAACGCCACAGAACGCTGCACCAATGATTGCTGCCATGAACGGCTGACCGTGTAAGAGCCCCGGATTAGGGAAGAAATGCCCAAAAGCACGCGTCATTAAGGTTAGCATTACCACCCCATAGATGGTGCGAATGCAGAACTTTAAGCCTAAGACCTTTAATGCAACAGCTAAGAGAATAGCGTTCAGAACAAAGTAAGTAATACTTACGTCTATGTTCTGTCCCCATTTCAAGATGGAAGCTAAACCTGCTACTCCACCATTACCGATGTGGTTGGGAAGTAGGAAAACCATCCATCCGATAGCGTAAGACATCATACCTACGGCTATCATCACGTAGTCTAAGACTTCACGATATAGTACTTTCTTGTTAATCTTGTTAATCATATATTTAAGGATATGAGTTGAATGACGCTACAAATTTAGATATTTTTTCTGAAACAAAGCCCTCGCACAGAAAAAATAGAGTACCTTTGCAGAAAATTATATCTTCCCAATAGAGACAGACCTAACGCCATATTCGACTATTCATAGGCAAGCATAGCAGATGTATCCATAAAAGACTGTGTTTTAGGGATATGCGAACAATGTGCGAAGACACGGTCTACTCTCTCTAAAACTTACGTCTTTTTGCAGAAAGATAGCAATATGCCAGAAGAATTTGACATACATGAAGAAAGGCAGAACTCGCTTGAGAAAGATTTCGAGAACGCTCTGCGCCCTCTGAAGTTTGATGATTTCAGCGGACAGCAGAAGGTTGTTGAGAACCTTAGCGTGTTTGTTGAAGCCGCTAAATTCCGTGGGGAACCACTCGACCACACCCTCTTGCACGGTCCTCCAGGATTGGGTAAGACGACATTAAGCAATATTATTGCTAACGAACTCGGTGTTGGCTTCAAGCTTACCTCTGGTCCGGTTCTTGACAAACCGGGCGACCTTGCGGGCATTCTCACCTCTTTGGAGCCTAACGATGTTCTATTCATTGATGAGATACACCGCCTTTCTCCAGTCGTTGAGGAGTATCTTTACTCAGCGATGGAGGACTATCGTATCGACATAATGATTGATAAAGGGCCATCGGCACGGTCTATCCAAATAGACCTTAATCCGTTCACTCTCATAGGTGCAACGACGCGAAGTGGACTGCTCACAGCCCCTCTCCGCGCTCGATTCGGTATCAATCTACATTTGGAATATTATGATCCAGAGACCTTGAAGCGTATCATCAAGCGTTCAGCAACACTATTAAAAGTGCCCATTGTCGACGACGCTGCAGTAGAGATTGCACGTCGTTCACGTGGCACACCACGTATCTGTAACGCCCTACTTCGCCGTGTTCGCGACTTTGCACAAGTGAAAGGTAATGGTACTATCACACCTGAAATAGCCACCATATCACTACAGTCATTGAACATAGACACGTATGGTTTGGACGAAATCGATAATAAGATTCTACTCACTATCATCGATAAGTTCCATGGCGGTCCGGTAGGTGTTTCGACCATTGCGACGGCCATCGGCGAAGATTCTGGTACGGTTGAAGAGGTCTACGAACCTTTCCTCATCATGGAGGGATTTATCAAGAGGACACCACGAGGGCGTGTAGCGACAAAGCTTGCCTACGACCACTTGGGACGAAACTACGGTTCATCAAACCCGCTTCAACCAGGGTTATTCGACTAACAAATGCTCCATTGCAATTGTTCATACCGAACAGACGCAATGGAGTTCTTGTTTTTTATCATCTTAGAACGGCCTTTTTGCAATCATTATAAAGCTCATATTCAACACTTTATCACAGTCTCCCCTACCCTCTCACACCGTCTCATTCAAATTATTTTCATGAAGAAAAAGAATTATTTACGTGAAAAAAAATATTTTTCTTCATGAAAAGAAATATTTTTTTTCATGAAAAAAATCGCAGAGGTCTAATTCCTGCATGAAAATTCCTACTGGAAATAGCCTCAACTTATAAATGGACTCCTACTCTACTAATACTCCTTATTGACCATAAACACCTACCTGTAGCTGCCAATAAGGGCCAAATACTGAGTTTTAAGAGGGTAATTATTCTTTTACAACCGTATCTTTTTGAAGTGTCGTGCTTATTTCCTAACTTTGTCGACATGATTATTCAAATGCATAAACCTAAGCCAAGGATGGAAGAACTGGACTTTCTTAAGTTCGTCTTCATCACACTGATGATTGCTTTCCACCTTACTTATATAGGCGACACCTACCCTGTTGCCAAACAACTGGTCTATACCTTTCACATGCCGGGCTTCTTATTGGTGTCGGGTTATCTGTTTAATGTGAATAAGTCGTGGGCTGCTTTTGGGAAAACAATGCTTTGGATATTCATTCCATATACGTTGATGGAAAGCGGATACACCGTGATGGCTTCGCTTCTACCTATCCGTGAACATATTAACCATCTGACGGTAAGAATACTGATCGACCATATCTTACTTCATCCGATGGGTCCTTACTGGTATTTACATACACTCGTACTTTGCGGTATCTCGTATTATCTCGCTTTCAAAAGACCAAAAAGAGCCTTTTCATCGAGTATTAAGCAAGAGAAAACACTACTCCCTATCAAAATGATGAGTTGGGAGAATCAGATACTGTTGGGTAAGTTTACACTCTTTGCCCTATTCCTTTGGCTGCTCTCTTACGGCTGTGGACTACTCTCAATAGCCAATGCGGCCTATTTCCTTATAGGTGCTCTTGTGCGCCAATCAGTAGGTAACTTCCGCCAAGCCTTCCCCGGTCGTTGGTGGACAGTGGGCCTTTTAGTGGTGTGGTGCATCGACCCTTCCCACTATGATAAAGCAACCTTTGCAGGGGCATGTGTGGTTTTCTTGGTTATCAGTACACTGTTGTGGGTCTATCAGTTAGGTATTCCTCAACCCCTACGCAAGCTCTTTCTCTTTATCGGACGTAATACTTTACCGCTCTTACTCTTCTCCCCCATCTTCACCATACTTGCCAAATACTATCAATCTCTACTGCTCCGTATGGAGCCAACAGGAATGTTATTCCTTGTCGTTAGTGTAGCCTTCGCCATTGCAGGCTCGTATGGAATAACGTGGCTGATGGATGTCATGGGATTATCAAAGCTCTTCTTTGGCAAGAAAGGACTGATATAAGGAAGGGGATTAGGTGGTTATTGATTATTGACTTTATGGGCCTTATTAGCCCAATTAGACTAATAAGGCCCATAAAGTCAATAATTTCTCCCTATATTCTCTCCTGCTTTAGCGGTGTTCCATCAAGCGTATAAGCAGTGAAGACACCATGCTCATAAGTCATGAAAGTAGGTACGTTTCCTCCTTTGGGGAAAGTGATAGACCCAAGATTACAAACGAGTGTACCCTCCTGCTGGGTTAGCTCCCACAGATGAGTATGTCCATAGACAATCGCATCAACACTGCCTTTCGGCATGGACGACTTATTATAGATATGTCCATGCGTCAGGAAAAGCTTACGACCCTCATCAACTAAAATCAAATAGTCGCCCATCATAGGAAAATCAAGCAGCATCTGGTCTACCTCAGCATCACAGTTTCCACGTACGGCAACAATGTTATTCGCCCGTTTGTTCAGTGCTTCCACAATTCCCTTAGCGTCTATTCCCTCCGGAATAGAGTTTCGTGGACCATAGTTGAGTATGTCTCCGAGTACACAAAGCATATCGCAATGCTCACGATCATAGAACTGTAGCACCTTTTCCAGTGCTGGTAGACATCCGTGGATATCTGATACCAATAGATACTTCATATCACTTTGATTGATTGTTTACGTGGCAAAGGTAATGTTATTTTCCCATATAACCTTTTAATTTAACCCCAACTAACACATTACAGACCATCGAACAGGAGGAAGCCGACTGTTGAAAGCACTTAAAACGAGGTAACCTTTTGAGAATAAAAGGCCACAGAGAAATATGTAAAAAGAAGACACTGTTATCTAACAACATACTTGTATAAATAACACTAACACAGACTAATAGCATTAAATACTATTTTTTTAAATTATTTCCTTGATTTTATTTGATTGTTTGAAACTTTTAGCTATATTTGCGACATAATTATCTATTACAATCAACCTTACTTGGAAATAACATAAAGACCAACCTTATGAATACGAAAAGACTCTTTTTATTTACCCTATTGATGCTGTCGACACTCGCCAGCTTTGCCCAACAGGTATTCACAACCACAGGTGTTGTAGTTGACGAAACAGGCGAAACAATTATTGGTGCAACTGTTCAAGTAGTCGGTGACAGCAAACTAATAACAGCAACAGACATGGACGGTAAGTTTACACTTGCCAATGTCAAGTCTGGTGCTAAGTTGGAAGTATCTTATGTCGGCATGAAGACTTTTACTGGTCTTGCTAAACCGACAATGAAGATTACGATGCTTAATGACAACTCAGCGCTTGACGAGGTGGTTGTTACGGCCTTCGGAGAGCAGAAACGTTCGGCATTTACAGGCTCTGCAGCTATTGTTGACTCTAAAAAGATTGAGCATAAACAAGTCAATAACGTGATGAGTAGTTTGAAAGGTGAGGCTGCTGGTGTTCAGATTATAGACAACAGTGGTGAGCCTGGAGCTACCCCTTCTATCCGTGTACGTGGCTTTAGTAGTATTAGTGCAGGGCAGAGTCCATTGATTATAGTGGATGGTGCGCCTTATGATGGCGGTTGGAATAACCTTAATCCAGCCGATGTCGCTTCTGTAACCGTCCTGAAAGATGCGTCTTCAACCGCACTCTATGGAGCACGTGGAGCCAATGGCGTTATCATGGTGACTACTAAACATGCACAGGTGGGCAATGCCCGTATATCTGTCGACATGAGATGGGGTACGAATAGTCGTATTAATCGTAACTATGAGACCATAGATGACCCTGTTAAGTACTATGAGGTCTACTATGATGCACTTTATAATTATCAGCTACATGGCCTTGGCTTGACTCCTGCTCAGGCTGTAATAGAGGCTAACAAACAGCTTGTCTCATCTGGTGCGTCAGGTGGTCTGGGATATCCTATATTTACTGTTCCAAATGGAGAACAGCTCATTGGAGCTGATGGACACATGAACCCTAACGCTACATTAGGGCGTGTCATTGAACATAATGGGAAGCGTTATACTATCATACCAGACGATTGGAAGAGCTATGCCTTCCGTAATGGAATGCGCAAAGAATATGATATTAACTTAACAGGAGGTAGCGAGAAGATGCAATACTACCTTTCATTAGGTTACTTAAACAATGAGGGTGTTGCTTACCACTCGGACTTCGACCGTCTCACTGTTCGTGCTAAGGCTGACTACGAGGCACGTAAATGGTTGAAGGTGGGTACGAACATGAACTTCTCTCGGGCTAAATACCATGTGATACCATCGGACGGTAATGGTCTTTTCTATCAGTTGAATAATGTCGCTCCAATATACCCTGCCTTTATTCGAGACGAACAAGGTAACATCATAACAGATGAGAATGGACAGATGTTTGACTATGGTAATGGTGCTGTCATTGGTCTTAGACGTCCGATGCTACCTAATATCAACCCACTACAAGAGAATGCTCTAAATACGAATAGTTCAAAGGTTAATATGTATTCGCTCCATGGTTATGCGAATATCATGCCTCTTGAGGGATTGAAACTTACCCTTAATGGTACGGTGACTGTCAACAACTCTCGTGCAACTGAGACTAAACAGCCTTTCTATGGATATAGTCATACAGCCTACCCTACGGGTGTTGTGACAAGAACAAGCGACCAAACGTACTCTTATAACTTCCAACAACTGATCAACTACAACCACGACTTCGGTCATCATCACATGGAGTTACTCCTTGGACATGAGTTCTATCGCTACAGCTACGAAAACTTGTGGGGTAGTAAACTTGGTATGGCATCTTATTTCACCAACCAAACTCTTGCCGGAGCAATAAAGTTGGATAGCACAGGAGAGTCTGGTAATGGAGAGTATGAGTCTGAGGGTTTCTTCTTCCGAGGCCAGTATGACTACGACCAAAAGTACTTCGCAAGTCTTTCCTTCCGTCGTGATGCATCAAGCCGATTTGACCCTGATCACCGCTGGGGTAACTTCTACTCATTTGGTGGTGCTTGGACCATTACGAAAGAGTCTTTTATGAAACCTTATCGTTGGTTGAATATGTTCAAGCTAAAGGCTTCTTTTGGTCAGCAAGGTAATGATAATATTGGTGATTTCCACTATCTTGACACCTACAGTATCGTTAACACAAATAATAAGGTTGGATTAGTTCTATCAGAGAAGGGTAATCCTAATATCACTTGGGAGACCAATAATAACTTCAATGCAGGCTTTGATTTCGAAATGCTCAATAGCCGCTTGCGTGGAAGTATCGAATACTTCTATAAGAAAACGACTGATATGCTATGCTTCGTCTTTGCCCCTTACTCTGCAGGCTACAAGGGAACGTACGACAATATAGGTGATATGGTGAACAACGGAGTGGAGATTGACCTCGCTGCTACAGTCTTAAAGACTAAGAATATATCATGGGATGTCAACGTGAATGCCACTACTTACAAGAATGAAATTACCAAACTCGCTGACGTACTCAAAGCTGATCTCGTCGTAGATGGCCACCCTGGCTATAGTAGTGGCGATAGACTCTATGCAGAGGGACTCCCTATTTACGAGTGGTACATGCCACGTTATGCTGGTGTATCTAATGAAGGAAAGGCTATGTGGTACTACACTGACCCTGACGGAACCCTTAAAACGACAGATGTATATGGTAATGCGTCTTATTACTCATGCGGAAGTCCACACCCAGACGTCTATGGTGGCTTCGGAACAACGCTGAATGCGTATGGTTTCGACTTCTCTATCTCCTTTGCTTATTCGTTAGGAGGACTCTCATACGACAATGGTTATGCAGGTTATATGGGTCCACCGAGTGGTACCTTAGGAGGTGCAGCAATCCATAAAGACGTTCTTAACTCTTGGTCAGCAAGTAATCCGACCAGTAATATACCTCGTTGGCAATATGACGACCCAAGTGTCAGCGCTCAGTGCGACCGTTTCCTTATCAGTGGTAGTTATCTATCTCTACAGAACATCAACCTTGGCTACACCCTACCTAAGATATGGGTAAACAAGATAGGATTAGATAACATACGCATTTATGTGGCTGCTGATAACGTGTACTTCTGGAGTAAACGCAAGGGATTCGACCCACGTGGCTCTTTTTCAGGAGGAAGTAGTACATCCACCTATAGCCCTACGAGAACCATCTCTGGTGGTATTAAACTAAGCTTCTAACCATCTTCTCACATTAATACTACGTCATTATGAAACGCTTAATATCAAATCACATCATATCATTGACTATCGTTGCAGCAGCAACCTTAGGTCTTGTTTCCTGTATCGATAGTATAGAACCATCAGAGGTACTGACTTCTGAGCAAGTAAAGAAGATATCTTCCTCACAAGAAGGACTTATTAATGGTATCCTTTCTTATATGATAACCTTCGACTCTTGGGGTTCAGGCGATCCAATAAACGACTGGGGCTATCCTTGTCAGATGTTTTATAGGGAAGTATTAGGGAGTGATATCCCTGTTTACAGCAGCAATTACAGCTATTGGACAACAGTCGAAAGCGGCGTAAACACCCGTTTCAACGCTTATTACACCTATCGTTTCTATTACGATTTCATTGCCACCTGTAATAATGTGACAAGTGTCGTAGACCCAGCCACGGCTTCTCCTACCTCAAAGAACTACTTAGGTATAGCTCTAACTTACCGTGCAATGGCTTATCTCGATATAGCTCGTCAATTCGAGTTCAAGAAGACTGGCATTGCAAGTCTTGATGATAAGGCATCAAAAGATGGGATATGGGGACTCACAGTTCCTATTGTCACCGAGAAAACAACTAAAGAGATGCAGCGCCACAATCCACGTGCTCCATTCTACAAGATGTACCGTTTCATCCTTACCGACCTCAACCATGCAGAGGAGTACTTGGCCAACTACGCACGTCCCGACAAGACTTTGCCTGACCTTAGTGTAGTTTATGGACTCAAGGCCCGCCTTTGGATGGAGATGGCAAGCCGTTTCGACCAGAGCAGTGCCGACCTTGCTGCAGCCGTTGCAGCCGAGGACTCAGCAAGTATTGAGTATGACAAGTTAGGTATAACCACCGCCCGTGAGTGCTACGAAAAGGCACGCACCTACGCTCGCAAGGCTGTCAGTGGTTACAGTCCAGTTACCGAAGCCCAGTGGCTTAGCACACAAGACGGATTTAACAAGGACAATCAAGCATGGATGTGGAAGTTAGGTTATACCACACGTGAGCAAATCAGCTATATGTACTACACCTTTACCAGTACCGTGACATCGGAGACTAATTGGGGACTTGCAGGCACATACGGTGCAACACGTATGATTGGTAGTGCGCTATACGACAAGATGCCGGAAGGCGACTGGCGTCATTATGCATGGATTGACCCGACCGCAGCAGGTACACATGAGGGTTACGAGAAATACGACTCTATTACGATTGGCACCAAGAAGGAGAAGTTAACCCTCTTAGACGAGGACGCATGGAAGGAGCTACCAGCCTATGCTAACATCAAGTTCCGCCCAGCAAAGGGTAACATCTCCGACACTTACGAGGGACAATTCATAAGTCTTCCATTGATGCGCATGGAGGAGATGAAGTTTATCGACATCGAAGCGACTGCTCATTTAGATGGTGTTGCAGCAGGTGTTACGGCTCTGAAGGATTTTATAAACACCTATCGCTACACCGACAACTCCTATCAAGCAAACAATGCCACCACGATGGAGGACTTTATCAAAGAACTTATGATACAGAAACGCATAGAGTTCTGGGGCGAGGGAATCACTTACTTCGACTATAAACGTCTTGGCTTACAGGTGCGCAGAAAGGACAACACCAATTATGAACCATCTGCTCGCATCAATTCTAAGGAAGGTTATGTATGCCCATGGATGAACTTCTTCATCCTTGAATACGAGACACACAACAATGTAGCATGTAAACCTAACCCCGACACATCTGGTAGTTTGACAGTTACAAATCAATAATAACGGATGTTAAGACAGATAGTTGTTAAATAAAAAGCAGACGCTAAGAGGCGAACCTATTGTTTCGTCTTTGGCGTCTGCTTTCTTAATAGAGGAAAGATGGAGATAAGAGACATCTTTACACTTCGTAAACAAGGGCGAACAGAAGAGGCTTACGCAGCCATTCTCCCTATGTATGCGGTCCACAAAGGGCATTATACCACCATTGCCATGTTCTGGGTAGGGGTCGACATGATGAAGCTCCGCTATCAACAGCGGCAGTTAGAAGAAGCTTATAAGATATTCCGAAGTCTGTTGAGGCTCTATCCTACGATGGACGACAAGGACCTTAAAGGACAGAGCACTTTAATGCGTGCTGCCTTGTTGGTCTTCGAGCACCATCCAGGATTTTCCATGATCGATTTCATAACACAGTGGGGTATCACCCGACTAACGGACGATGATTGGCGAATGGAGCAAGGGAACGGCCATCCAATACCCTCTATAGGAATGCGTATAGTAGGGAAAGTCTTCAAGGAGGTAGAGAGTAAGCCTACTGTTGACATGGCGTTGAAGGCTGCACCGATATTAGCAGAGGCGCTAAAGCACAGCCCCTATAACATGCACAACCAACGTTACAAGGCGATGATATATCGAATTATGGGCAAGAAGGACAAGGCTATCAACATCTACACCCATCTTATCAAGAACCACCGACAGTCTTATCTCTTTCACGAACTATCCGAACTCATTGACGATGAGCGCTACAAGATTGCACTTCTCTGTAAAGCCATCGCTGTACAACGTGAGGAAAAGTTCCGACAGCGCATGCGCTTTACCCTTGCGGGGCTACTCTTCAGAAGAGACAAAGCCCGTGCTCGTTACGAACTCGATAAATGTATTGCTATGCGCAAGCAGTTAGGCTATTCCATCACATGGGAGATGCAGAACCTTGCAGCAAGTCTGGCAGATATAGCACCAGTATCAGAAGCTAACGAAAAGAGCTTCTATAGGGAGCAAGAAGTAGTATTGAAAGAGCTTGCAAGATAGTCGTTCACATGCCCAATTACCATATTGTTCAAGATTTGCAAGGCTTGGACAGATTCTTACATAGCATAATCTAAACATCAACTAACAATACACTGTAAGCTCATCGTTACTACCCTACAAAAAGAAATATCCCTTCTTTTGTCATTTTCTAATAATTTCTTATCGATTCCACTACCTTTTTAATACCTTTGCAAAACATGTTGTAAAACACTTTCATCAGCTTTATGAAACACTTATATCTATCCGCTTTATTCCTTTTGGGCTTAACATCCTGTCAAATAGGAGGCTTAACTTCGGGTTATTCACATCTTTCAGCTACACAAAAGGAGAGAGTCGTAACACTTGAAGACGATATTGATGCTATTCATGACTTCTCAAAAGTATATACAGTCAGCATCAATCAGGTAAAACAATACATCGAATCACACGATAGAGTACTGCTATATGACTATACACCCTTTTGTCGTTCAACCTATTGTGTGTCGCCTTCAGCCTTAGTATCTCAGTGCAAAGACAAGGGAATTAACGTCCTTGTCATATCGAATATATATGACGACATATTCAAACAAAAGCATACTACCTTCCCTATGCTGATGATTGATACGAAGCAGTTCTCGACTAAATGGAGAGCAAAATACCATGATCTTTTCTATTTACCCTTGACCGGACATACAGACAAGGAACTGAACTACGCCAGTTTTCATTACTTTGAGAAAGGAAAATACATCAAGAGTTTCAAAAGCCCAAACGACATTTAACTCTCTTATTCACGGCAGAATAATACATTCCCAAGCCGCAGAATGACATAGTATATACCAATAACAAGGAAGTAGAGGTTGGACATTTATCGTCCAATCTCTACTTTTCTTTTCGCCAAGTAATGGCCAATTAATACATCACCGAGACTGAAAACGCACAATATCGAGCAGCGACAAGGAGACATCACCACGTCAAATTCAAATTATTTTCATGAAAAGAAATAATTATTTTCACGACAGGAAATATTTTTTTTCATGAGTGGAAATATTTTTTTTCATGAAAAAAAATCGGAAAGGCACATCTATCAGAGGAAAAAGACACAATCGGAAACAGTGTTTTTGGACCATATCAGACATCTTGTCAGCGCTATGCAAGGCAACACCCACAGCCCCTATAAAACGAAAGATGCCGTATCCAACTCACAAATACGGCATCTTCACTATAGTAATCATGCGAGAAACAGCTATGTACTGTTAGTCTACACGACCGAAAAAAAGCATTTTATTTCACTCTCTCCTCTGGTGCGAGCATGTGTTCTGGTGATAGGATAGCATCGAGTTTCTCCTTAGAAAGCAGCTTGTGTTCGAGTACGAGGTCGTAAACAGAGCCTCCTGTTGCAAGCGCCTCCTTAGCAATTTTCGTGCTATTCTTGTATCCTATGTATGGATTAAGTGCTGTCACGATACCAATAGAGTGCTTAACCATCTCAAGACAACGGTCCTTATTCACCGTGATACCGTCGATACACTTCTCACGCAGCGTGTCCATTGCATTAGGCAACCATGTTAGGTCCTCAATAAGACACTCAGTGATGATTGGTTCCATCACATTCAACTGCAACTGACCAGCCTCAGCAGCAATCATCACAGTCGTATCGTTACCAATAACCTTGAAACATGTCTGGTTCGTAACCTCAGGGATAACAGGGTTCACCTTACCTGGCATGATACTTGAACCCGGTGCCATCGGTGGGAGATTAATCTCATTCAGACCGCAACGAGGACCAGATGCCAACAAACGAAGGTCGTTACAAATCTTAGAAAGCTTAACGGCAAGACGCTTCAACGCACTTGAATAGCTTACGTATGCACCTGTGTCAGGGGTTGCCTCGACAAGGTCAACACCAGCAATGAACTCCATTCCCGTCAGTTCGCTGAGCTTTTCTGCACAAATCTTAGGGAAGCCAGGGGCAGCATTAAGACCAGTTCCGATCGCAGTACCACCCATATTAATTTCATGTAAGAGGGCAGCATTACGATTTAAGTTAGCTATCTCCTCCTCCAAAGTATTCGCAAAAGCATTAAACTCCTGTCCGCTTGTCATAGGGACAGCGTCCTGCAGCTGTGTACGTCCCATCTTAATGACATGCTTAAATTCCTCCCCTTTCCTACGGAAAGCAGCGATAAGCTCGCTAAGAGAGGCCACAAGCTTCTTATTAAGCAGGATAAGTGTCAGACGAATAGTCGTTGGATAGACATCATTCGTTGACTGTCCGCAGTTAGCATGGTCGTTAGGAGAGCAGTACTGGAACTCTCCCTTCTTATGACCCATAATCTCGCAAGCACGGTTAGCGATAACTTCATTGGCATTCATATTGACAGATGTGCCCGCACCTCCTTGTACCATATCGGTCACAAAGTTCTCGTGCATCTTGCCATCGATGATTTCACGGCATGCTTCCGACATCGCATCAGCCACCTCGTTACTAATCTCACCGAGTTGACGATTAGTCTCTACAGCAGCTAATTTGACGTAAGCTATTGCCACGACATAGTCTGGGTAGTCGCACATACGCTTGCGTGAGATGTGGTAGTTGTTAATGGCACGCTGTGTTTGTACGCCATAATAAGCCTCTTCTGGTACTTTTAGTTCACCTAAGAGGTCGCTTTCTACACGAAATTTCTTTTCTTCCATGATTCTATATTGATAAAGTTAGCGTTATTCTCGTTCGCATGTGGGAAGAGAATGAACAGTTTTTTTCATTCATGAGGATGTTTCAGAAGACCGATAGAGGCAGCGTTTACGACTGCTATTAGGCTATTCTTTTAGGCCGACAAGCCATGTCTCTCCCCCTTAACCATTGAGGGACAGCAGTCTGACAGGCGCCCTTCAGCATCTTTCCAATCCTTTTGTATCCTACATTTAATAAGCCTTTATTCTGTACTTAAAGCCCAATTCAATGCGGTTAGTATTGTATTTATCCAAGCCAACACCGTCCTTATAGGTCACCTTACGCCCCACATAAGCCAAGAACACACGGAAGTCTTGACTCTTAACAGGGTAATACTCCACGCTGCCGACATATCCGTAACTCTTACGGAAGTCTTTGAAACGGTCGACCTTCGTAACACTTGCCGTCTCATACATGCCTTTCAACATCAGATTCCATTGTGGAGCAAACTGCCAATTAAGCTTTGTTATGAACGACGTATAGTGCACATCGCTCATCCAAACCTCCCCTCCAACAGCTGGGAAGAAATCCCTCACTTCTCTTGATGCCAAGCCAAAGCGGTCGAGTCCATCGTTCTGATACATATAATCGAAGTACCATTGCAGTCTGTCTAAGTTCAGTTTCTGGCCAAGAATAAGCATACGACTATACTTATGGCGGGCTTCTCCTTCTATTCCCCACGACCATCTCGTAAGCAACCTATTGTTCAGAAAGCTACCATTCCAGCCCAAGCTGTATCCGAGTGGGATGCGTGTCTTCTCCAATATTCGGTTTTGAGTACCGTCACCTTCGATTGCCAGCGAGTTATCACCATACACATCAGCAAACTTATCATTGTGCGCATTGGTCACGCCAACGACAATCTCCTGTGTAGGGACAGGTTTATAATTAACGACAACACCACCTAAATAGCACTCCAAGCCGCCAGTCAAGTCCGAATACTCATAGATATAGATAGGATTCTCATCCACTTCATAGCCACCAAAGGGCTGGAATATCTTACCAGCCTCAACCGAAAGCTTATCAGAAAACCTATATCCAATCATCACGACATCGGTAGATCGGGCGAAATTATCCTCACTTCTTGCCACGTTCGAATTAGTCATACGATAGCAGAAACGGTAGTATAACTTATCAGTTAAGTTACCTTTAATCTCAAGGCGCAAGTGTTTATTCTTAAAGCCCGTGCTCCATTCGTGCTCATTATCCGTCTCCACCTGTGCACTGGCGGCAGTATTGAGATAGACATTGAACATATCATTACTCTTTTTCAGCTTTGTCACCTCTTCAGCAAGCGATTTAAAGTGACCATCATCACCTCCGTAGCCATGATTGTCTTGTGCGTTCATACTTACAGAAAGTGCTAACAGGCAGCAGCACAATAGTGTCTTCCTCGTCATGATATATGTCTTAGTTCATTAATATTTTTAAGGATAACCCCTACTAAAGAAGGCGAACACGCTCCTTATCCAGCATTATCCAAACGATTAATGGTTGTTTTAGCCGTAACAGACTTACATCTAAGAAGATAGTAACCCTTATAGAGAGTGTTGTTTTCAACGTAATGGTTTGTTTCACAAAAGTAGGAAAAATATTGATAGGTCACTCATTTGAGATAAATAAAAATATCGCATTTAACTTTCTTTAGCGTCATATAGCAAGCTAAAGGGGCAAAAACTCCAAAGAAGAAAAGGTGTATTATTAACATTTTGTCAGTCCAAATGGTCCCATCATCCCCCTCTTCTCACTTACGACATCATCCGAACAAGCCCCAAAAGCATCATTTTTCTCACGCGAAACAACCTCATATAGAACGAATATATAGTATGAAATACAAATTATTAATAAAATCCTAACCCACGTCAGAAATAATCGCTACTTTTGCAGAAAGCTAATTACACGCAGCAAAAGGACTGTGTTATCGAGCAGCACAGACGAACGATTAAACCGCAACGGCCTGTGTTCATCTCAGCTCTTGAGGTAGGATAAACGCCAAATCCATCGTAAGTTCTCCCCTCATTAACGTCCGCTCCAGCAGCGTGTAGTACTATTCTTATCAATTATGAGTAAACGATTGCTTTTCACACTTGGACTTTCAATGTTGCTCTCGACGGCTGCAACAGCACAAGACCATATCAACCCCGAGGATCGCACGGTCGATATGGACTCTCCAACGTTCGTCCCTATGGTCCATATAGGTAAGGCGAAGGTGGGAGCAGACAGTATTCAATATGTCAGAACAAGTAATGTTTACGTCTTCCCACCCTTAGAGTTTAAGAATAAAGCACAAGAGACAGCCTATTACCGACTGGTTTATAACATCAAAAAGGTTCTTCCGGTAGCCAAAGAGTGTCACCAGATTATCCTTGAGACAGGCGCATATCTTGAGACTATCCCAACCAAAAAAGAGCGTGACGAACACATGAAGAAGGTAGAGAAGGAAATCTGGAACACCTATAAGCCACGTATGAAGAAACTAACTTTCACGCAAGGTAAGCTACTTATTAAGCTCATTGACCGTGAGTGTAATTCAACATCCTACGAGCTTGTACAAGCCTTCCTCGGTCCTGTAAGAGCAGGTTTTTATCAAGCATTTGCCTGGGCCTTTGGTAGTAGTCTTAAGAAACGATACGACCCAAAGGGCGCTGACAGACTCGTAGAGCGCATTGTCTTGCAGGTTGAGGCTGGTCAGTTATAGTCCTACTGTCCCTTTTCTCCGACTTAGAAGAGGGCAAAACAAAACCGATAAAAAACTGAATAGAAAAGGCGTAGAGCTGTTATAAAACAACACCTCTGCGCCTTTTCCAAATTATTTTCATGAAAAAAAATCTTTTTCTTCATGAAAATAAATATTTCTTGTCGTGAAAAAAAATATTTTTTTTCATGAAAATAATTCGTAAGACTTACCTTTAAGATATTTAACGAGTAAGATAGAAGGGGATTCTTACAGCTTAGTAATCACTGTATTGACGAACTTTATAGGTATAATACACTCTCATTACCCTCATTGAAAAGCAAGTCGAGGATACTAAGATTAGGTAGGAAACCAAATTTCTGTTGGTAGACTTGATAGTAGCGACGAGGAACAAAGTCGGTGTCAATGCCTGGATGTTTAGGACGAATGGCTTCTCTAAAATCGACGGTTCCATCGGGAAGACTCGTCTGATAGCTATCTGTGCGTCGCATACACGGTATAATATCGATGAGTTCGCACATCTTAAGCGTTATCTCCCAGTTGAAGTCATAGAGAAAGACCCACTTCCGCTCGAAAAAAGGGCGTATATCGTCCTCATAATACTCAAAGAATGGACTCTCACCGTAGGACGACTGCAAGGCATTCCAGTGTTGATGGCGCCAGTTATCGTGGTCGCTAATACGCACATCCTTCATCGGGCACTTCGCTCCCTCATACTTTTCAACAGGGATAGAGAGGGCTTGCGGACCATTCGCAGACGCAATTACACAACGATTACGATAGGTTTGCTTTACGAAATTATCGTGTTGTTCTATCAAGCAACTACTATATCGATTCAGTTTTTGGTACCATTGAATAGGTGCAAAGTAAGCAGAAGATAACAAGACCTCGCCACCCTCTTCAGAAGAAGGGAATGTTAAGTCGTTGATATAACCATTATCAAGATTGGTCATAAAGCTTATTTTTGACGATAATAATATGATTAAGGGATAAATAAAAGGAGAGGATGCGCAAGCTACCAAGCTCTGGTAAGCGTTGCACCTCCTCTCCTTCAGAAGTATATGGAGACATCCTGCCTCCTATTGCGCCCTATTCGACATTCCTCATGTCCCCTCTTTCGAGACGGATTGGGGAAGTCCTTTGGACTTACTTAATATTATCTACCCAGTTGAACAGTCTGTGCCAACGAATACCACTAAATCCCTTGCGGTCAGGATCACTTGACCACCAGATGAAGATAGGCTTACCGACGATGTGATCCTCAGGTACAAAGCCCCAATAACGACTGTCGGCAGAGTTATGGCGGTTGTCACCCATCATCCAATAGTAGTCCATCTTGAAGGTGTAACTATTGGCAGGTTTACCGTTGATGTATATCTTTCCGTTCTTAACCTGTAGGTCGTTGCTCTCATAAACCTTGATACAACGCTCATAAACAGGGAGGTTCTCTAACGTTAAAGTAACCGATTTACCCTTTGCAGGAATCCATATAGGACCATAGTTATCACGTGTCCAGCCTGTATAAGCATTGAGTGGATAGTAAAGACCAGCGTAGATATCCTTGTCAGTAACAATTCGCATAGACTTAACAATGCCTTGTCGCTTCAGCTCAGCAGCTGCACTTTTAGTCAATGGCATATATCCATCGTAAGCCAATGTAGCTCTATTAAGCACGTAGCCTTGGTTGAGGTCGTAGCCATGTAGACGTCCTAATGTCTGTACATCTTCGTCACTTATGTTATACTCCTTGCGGAGCTCGTCGAAACGCTCACCCATGAAGTCAGCGACAGAGATATTCTTAAACTTGATAAAGTAGGTATATTCTACATTCTCAGGCTCTTTATTAGGTTTCCCATCGAGGTAGACTATCCTATTCTTTATCTGTAAAGTCTGTCCAGGCAGACCCACACAACGCTTCACGTAATTCTCTCTTCTGTCAGTAGGACGCCATCCTAACGTACCGAAAGTGCCCACGTTTTTGATGATATAATTCCTTCCCATAGCGTAAGCCTTATCAAAGAAAGCACGCTGTTGGAGGGTGTTCATGTCTGCCAAACGAATGTTTCTATTCTGTTGAGCAAGGAAGTTTGTGCCGTATGTATAGGCGTCATGATAGTAGTCATTACCCTGGTAAGCAGGCTCAGTCATAATGGTGTCGCCTGCAGGAAAGTTGAAAACAACAATGTCATTCAGCTCTACTTTACCCAAGCCCTTCACCCTACGGTAGTCCCAATGTGGCCAAGAGATATAGCTCTTAGTATTGATAATAGGCAAGGTGTGCTGGGTCAGCGGCATTGTCAACGGTGTCTCCGGGATACGCGGACCATAGCTAACCTTCGAAACAAAGAGGTAATCGCCCGTAAGGAGCGATTTCTCAAGGGAGGAAGAAGGGATAACATAGTTCTGGAAGAAGAACAAGTTGATGAAATACACAGCCACCAACGCAAATACAAGTGCGTCTACCCATCCCATGATAAAGCGGATCGGGCCCTCAGAGTCCTCCCACCACTTCCATCGTATCTTCTTTGTTATATAATAATCGAAGATAAAAGGAACTACTAATAGTCCCCACCAACTCTTTACCCAAACCAGGAAAAGAAGGTAGAGAACAAGCGCACAAATAAACTTAGCCCATTGTTTCTTAGGGTTTAGGGCTGCTTTTTCTTTATCTATCATACTGTATATTGAGGTGATAAATGATGATTAATGAGTGATAACGGTATGTTAGTTATTCAATATCAGTTGGAGGACGAGTGTTATGAGGAATGTCCTACTTTGTTATGGGTTACTTTCTGCGTTGTTATAAACGACTGTCAGTATTATTATATACGGTAGTTCACCTTATTATATATAGCTGCCAGCTTTATTATAAACGCCTTTCAGTATTATTATATATAATTGTCAGTCTTATTATAAATGCCTGTCAACATTTATGCTAAATACTTTTCAGTAACCATCAACACCTAACATTCAACACCCAACACCCATCACTAAAACTTAAACAAGTCGCTTGTCGTAAGCAGACCTGTATGGTCTTTCGTGTACTCGGCCGCTAAGACAGCTCCAAGAGCAAATCCCATGCGGTTATGAGCATCGTGAGTAATGGTTATCTTATCGGCTTCTGAATTGTAAATAACACTATGGATGCCCGGTACTTCACCGCAACGAATAGAAGTGATAGGCAACTCGTTGGGCGCAACATCATTCGTTCCAGACTCCGTTCCATCGGCTGCACGCTGGTAACCCTTCACCCACTTGTCTTTACGATCGAGGTCGTTAACAACCTCTTCGGCAAGAGTTATGGCTGTACCAGATGGTGCATCGAGTTTGTGCATGTGGTGAACTTCCTCTAACTCAACGTCATACTGTGGAAAACCATTCATTATCTTTGCTAAGTAACGATTGACAGCTGAGAAGATGGCAACGCCTACAGAGAAATTACTTGACCAAAACAAAGTATGTCCCTCTTCGTTACATAGACGCTCAATCTCGGTCTTTTGTGTTTGCATCCAGCCTGTAGTACCACTTACAACCTTCTTGTTACGACCAAAAGCACGCATGCAATTACCGAAAGCAGACCCTGGGCTTGTAAACTCAATGACGACATCGGCCGATGCAAATCCAGGTGAATCAATCTCTTGAATATTATCAAGATCAACGATACTTACGATTTCGTGGCCACGTGCAAGGGCTACCTTCTCTATCATCTGGCCCATCTTACCATAGCCTATCAATGCTATTTTCATAACTAAATCCGTATTAAAAACATTGCAAAGGTAGCTGATTTACGGCATAAAACAAAATAAGTTGATATATTTTTAGGCCTCCCCTGTATTTCAAGTGATTGTGCTGTCGATGCTTTCCTATGAAATACTTAACAGCATACTCGCATGTGCTCTGTCGCTTTCTAATAACTTATAGCATCTTTCCTTAGGTAGTCACAATGCTTCATAACGTATGCCTGTTTTGCTTACAGTGGTGGTTTGCACTTTTCTCTATAATGTGTAAGCATCGGGTAAAGGGAAAGTAATACTATTAAAGATAAACCTATAGAATGGAGACAAAAGTCCTTTCTTCTACACTCAGATACTAATAAAAACAGAAAATACATCGTTAAGAAGACCAATTCTACCATTTTATTTGTATATTTGCGTATTGTTAAACCAAGAATCTGTTATGGAACAACTCATCCACTACGTCTGGAAGCATAAGATGTTTCCGTTGACAGGACTCAAGACTACCGACGGACAGGAGGTAGAAGTTATTGATCCTGGACTGCATAATCGCAATGCTGGACCCGACTTCTTCAATGCCAAGGTGAAAATAAACGGCACCCTGTGGGTGGGAAATGTGGAGATTCACGACCGAGCATCGGACTGGTTCCTCCATAGACACGACCGTGACCCTAATTATAACAACGTTATACTACACGTGGCAGCGTCTATCGACGTTGATATTAAGACTCAACGAGGAGAGTATCCACCACAGGTACGACTGAAGGTGCCGCCTGACGTGCGTGAACACTACGAAGAGTTGCTCACAACAGATGAGTATCCTGCATGCTATCGCATCATCCCTAACCTCTCTAAACTAATGGTTCATTCGTGGATGAGTGCCTTACAAACAGAGCGATTAGAGCAGAAAACGGACGCAATAGTACAACGGCTGCATGACTGTGAAGGCTCATGGGAAGCGGCTTATTTCGTTACCTTGGCTCGTAACTACGGCTTCGGTATTAATGGCGATGCCTTTGAGACATGGGCAAAACACATACCTCTGCAGGACATAGCCCACCATCGTGACGATATTCAGCAGATTGAGGCCTTCTTCTTAGGCCAGGCAGGACTATTGGAAACAAACTCCATACCCGAACGCTACCAAGAGAAGGCATTGAAAGATGCCTACTTTGCACAATTAAAAAGCGAATATCAGTATCTCTCACATAAGTTCGGTCTACAGCAGATGGATGCTACTCAATGGCGCTTCCTACGCTTACGTCCACAGAACTTCCCACATATTCGGATTGCACAACTGGCCCTTCTCTACTATAATCGACAAACTGGATTATCGCAGTTGTTGGATTGTGAGACGGTTAAAGAGGTCCGGAAACTATTGACAACACAGGTGACACCCTACTGGGAGAGCCACTATGTCTTTGGAGAAGAGAGTGCGAAATGTGAGAAACGACTGTCTACAGCATCGTTGAACCTACTGATTATCAACACTGTTGTGCCTATCCTCTTCGCATACGGTACTCATAAGAATGCTGAGAAGTACTGTGATCGCGCCTTCAACTTCCTTGACACGCTAAAAGCAGAGCGTAATCACATTGTTAGGATGTGGCAGGAAGTGGGATTGACAGTGGATACTGCGGGTGATTCACAGGCCCTTATACAATTAAAGAAGGCGTATTGCGACCGCAAAGACTGTCTCCGTTGCAGAATAGGATACGAGTATCTGAAAGGGAATTCAGCATTAAAGGAATAAGAGAATAGGGCTAATAAGGCTAATGAGGACTATAAGGCTAATAGGCCTAATAAGCCTAATAAGAGTCTAAAAAACCAAATAGATTATGGAAAAGAAGAAATATGTCTTTGAGACAAGACTGGATGTTCGCGACTACGAGTGCGACATCCAAGGTATTGTAAACAATGCTAACTACTTGCATTACACCGAACATACACGTCACAGGTTCCTCAAGTCGTTAGGTGTAAGCTTCTCTGAACTACACGCAAAAGGCGTTGATGCTGTCGTAGCACGCATGCAACTCACTTATAAAGTGCCGTTTACTTGTGACGACGAAATCATCTCTCGCATGTCACTAAAGAAGAGTGGACTACGTTGGATATTCTCTCATGACCTCTTCAGGGCCAGTGATGAGCGTCTTTGTTTCCATGCTGATGTAGACCTTGTGACGCTTATCAACGGTCGTTTAGGCAGTAGCAAAGAATATGACGAAGCGTTTGCTGCCGTATTATAAAACCTTGTCTCATCTCCTAACGTCCTCCCCCTCGTAGGAAGAACGTTAGGGGTGACCTCATCAATCACACCACCATGGAATCATTATACTCAATTCTACTAACCCGACTCAGCCGTTTCAATCTCGTTGAATTAGCTGAACTCTACAGACGGGCAGGCTCTGCAACAACGGTCATCGAGCACAAAAGAGACATTAGAGAGATACTCCCCGATGCCTCAACACATCTTATACAAGCATTGAAAGATATTGACATCTGCAGAGAATGGGCTGAAAAGGAATTAGAATACGACCATCGGCATGGCATTGAGCCTATCTGCATGAATGATGAACGCTATCCACAGCGACTCAAAGAATGCCCAGACGCACCCATCCTACTCTACTTCTTCGGTAATACCGACCTCAATCAACGTCACGTAATCAATATTATTGGGACACGACACTGCACTCCCTACGGTCGAGACATTATCCATTCGTTTGTCAGAGAACTGAAGGCTCTATGCCCAGACGTACTTATCTTAAGTGGATTAGCATACGGTGTAGACATCCATGCACACCGAGAAGCCTTGGAGAATGGCTTTAACACTATCGCCGTATTAGCCCATGGACTCGACGACATCTACCCTCGTGGACACAGAGAGACCGCCCAAAAGATGATACATCAAGGTGGACTACTCACCGAATACGCCACACGAACACAGCCCATAGCCCGCAACTTCGTACAACGCAACCGTATCGTAGCTGGTTGTGCAGATGCTACTATCCTCATAGAGTCGGCTGCGAAGGGTGGAGGACTTATCACTTGCAGTATTGCACGTAGCTATGGACGTGAGGTATTCGCCTTTCCTGGCTCGGTTTATTCGGACTTTAGCGAGGGATGTAACAATCTTATCCGAGACAACGGGGCATCTCTTATCACCTCTGCTACCGACTTCATAAAGGCTATGGGGTGGGATGATGCTATCAAACTGGAGCAAGCTCAACAGCGAGGTATCGAGCGAACGCTTTTCCCTGATTTGTCTTCTGATGAGGAGACCATCGTCCGCGTGCTCACTAAAAACAATGATCTACAGATTAATCTCTTGTCTATTCAATCAAACATCCCTATCTCACGCCTCACAGGACTACTGTTCACTTTGGAAATGAAAGGCGTTATCAGGGCTATGGCTGGCGGTTGTTACCACCTTTTGGCATAGTCTATGGAATGGTAAGAGAGAGCGAAAGCTATAAGCCAACACCCTGTTTCTCTGTACCATCCGACGTATCTTCCTTTCTATAAGAACCTTTAATAGCTTTCAATCTATGGTCATAAACACCCGAACTCACCACCCTCAACCATCCTACGGAGGCTCATCACGCATCATGCCGACCTCTTTCTCCCTTCGCACAGATAGATAAACATCCATCTCATAAAGGGTCTAACCCCCGTCAGAGAACCCTCAATAGAGGTAGAACTCAACATTAGAAAGACCCCACCCCATCCTAAGCAAACAGACACCCAACAATCTATAATATACGTATATAGCATCTTTTTAAAGAAAAAAAGGCTTTCCTTGCCACAAATCATTCCTCCCTTCCGTCTCTATAGATGTGGACAAAACAGAATCATTAACCCCATTAAATATCAAGACAATGAAAACAACAATCTTTACTATCGTATTTGTTGCAGTCATCATGTGTACAGGATGCACCGCACAAGCCAACTCTTCAGCCGTTACTAATGAACCGATGAACGATTCAATAGAAACGCTTATTAAGGAGTTCAGGAAGGAGAAGAACGTTACTTACGTCAATCTCCCTAAGTCACTCATACAGATAGGAATGCAAATGGCCGACGACGAGGATGCTGATAAGTTCCTTAAGCAAGTGGACGGAATACAGATTTTAAGCTTCGAGGAGGCTCCACAGAAGACAAAAGACAAGCTCTTCGACCATATCAATAACTTGGAAACACTGGGTTATGAGCCTATGGTGAAGGCCAACGAGGACGGAGAGAAGGTAAGAATACTCCTCAAAGGAGATGAGAAAGTTATACATACCCTCCTTATCTTTGCTATTGACAAAGAAGACTGTTCGCTTATTAAGATTGACGGACATATCAATCCCGCTGATGTTAACGATATCGTAGATACACAAATAAACTAAACAAGACTCGACCATGAAACGATTTATCATCTTATTCGCCCTCATCATCTCTGCTGTTGGGGCCTCAGCACAGAGCATAGGTACGTTATTCAGACAATACAGATACGAGGAGAAGGCCAACTACATGCACATTACTCGTTTCGCAATGTCCATCGTCAAGGCCTTTGCTAAGACCGATTCAGAAGACAAAGAAGCACTCAAGGCACTCTCTTCATTCCGAATTCTCTCCTTGGAGGACTGTACCTCGACCGTCAAACAGAGTTTTCAAAAGACGCTCCAGACCTTCCGTCCAACAGGATACACGCCTCTCATCATCGCAAAAAAGAATGATGAGGTCGCTTACATCTACCTTAAAGAGAAGGACGGATATATCCGTGAGTTGCTCATCCTTACCACTGACAATCATGATGGAGCCATTGTGCAGATTAAAGGGAAATTAAGACCAGACGACATAGACGCCGCTATAGAAAAAGGCACTAAGAAGAACAAGCTTAAAAAATGTAAGTTATGGGACAAACATGCGTAGACAATAGTCTATGATAACCCACTCTCTACATCTGCCTATGCAAGCAAGCGATTTCAAACAGCTATTCCTACCCTGCCATCGGAAGCTCTTTTCGGTGGCATATAGGCTGATGGGGAATGTTCAGGCAGCTGAGGACTTAGTGCAAGAGACCTTCTTAAAACTGTGGATGCAGCGTGACAAGATGGGAACAGTAGACCATCCAGAGGCTTATAGCATAACTGTTCTGCGTCGATTGTTCTATGACAAGATGCGGACAGGACGCTTGCAAGAGGTAGACAAAGATGTGGGAACCTTGCAGGTCAGCTCCTCACAGAACATAAGTAGACAATTAGAGCAGGCCGACGAATACCAACGAGTAAGACAAATGATAGTTAGCTTGCCCGAACCACAGGCGAGTATCATGCTGATGCGTGATGTTGAAGACCGCAGTTATGAGGAGGTTAGCATAGAGACAGGGCTTACGGAGGTGAATATAAGGAGTATTCTCAGTCGTGCCCGTAAGAAGATTAGAGAACAGATAAAAGCAATGAGATATGATAAAGACTGAAGACATAAAGCGTTTACTTGACCGTTACTACGACGGGACGACCACCGAAGAGGAGGAGGAGGCGCTGCGCACCTACTTTAACGGCAGTGACATCGATGCCAGCATAAGGGAGGAAAGCGTTATCTTCACGGCACTTCAGTCTTCAGAATGCCCTGTACCAACAGGGATGGAGGGACGTCTCAGCCGTCAGATAAGCCAGTGGAACAGCTTAGAAGTCGCCACTCAACGCACGATTAGGCACATCAACCTGCGCTGGGTAGTAGGGATAGCAGCCAGCATGTTACTCCTCTTAGCTACTGGAGCTATCGTTTACCAAAACGAGAACAACTCTCCACAGACAGAACAGGACACCTATACTAATACTAAAGACGCTTACGCCGAGACATCCAAAGCACTGATGAAATTCTCGAAATCGCTCAACAAGGGTATTGAAGCTACCGAGAACGTCACTAACAAAACAAGAGATTGATTATGAAGAGATTTATTTTAACGCTTTCTATGGCACTGTTTGCTTGTATAATGGCCTCCGCTCAGAAAGCATTGTTCGATAAGTACAGCGAAACCGACGGTGTCTCTACCGTCTATATATCGCATAAAATGATGCGAATGATGGGGAATGTGAAGGCAGGCAACAAAGATATCAGTAAGATAGCCAGCCGACTTGACTATCTACAGATACTCTCTTGCGAGCGTCGCTCACTGATTCCTTCCATCAAGAAGACGGCTCAAAGCATCTTCTCTCAGCAGCATTTTTCGGTTGTTATGCAAGTCAATGAGGGTACAGACCATACCACCATCTACGAACGTCATTACCCCAATGGGAAGAACGAGTTTTCCTTGTTGGCCATAGAACGCAATGAGATTACGATTATCAATCTGTTGGGTAATGTCACACTACAGGATATCCAAGGGATAGCTAATGGTAAATAATACTGCTGCTTATTTGGTTATATAACAGAAATAGAGTACTTTTGCATAAAATAAGGAGGTATAATTATGAATAGGACCATAAATATTCCAAGTGCAGACAACGCCTTCTTGGAGATGTTAGCACAAAAGATGGGATGGACTATAAGTCAAATCAACTCTCATACAGAGAACTATAAAAAGCCAGACTTAAACACACCAGAGAAAAGAAAAAAAGCAATAGAGTTGCTTCAATCCATCGCTGGTAAACTGCCAAACAGTCATTTAGAAAGCTGGAAACAAGCAAAAGAAGAGTATCTAAGAACAAAACACTTATGAGAATCTTCTTAGATACCAATATCCTCATAGATCTTCTTGAGGCAAGAGGTGAGTTCACACAGAATGCACTGAAAGTGGCAAGTATGGTTATTAACAACGGAGACGAACTTTTATTAAGTGACTTATCAGTTGTAAATGCTTGTTATATCGAAAGAAAATCCTTAGGGAATAGGGGCTTTATAGCAACATTCTCTGCTATTAGAGATTGTTTTAAAATTATCGGTATGGGGGCACCTGCGTTAGATTCTGCGCTCACTGCTAATTGGAATGATTTTGAAGATGCAATGCAATACTTTGCAGCTCTTAATGCAAATGCTGATATCATTGTCACAAGAAACAAGAAAGATTTTGCTACCAGTGAGATAAGTGTTGTAACTCCTTTGGAATATATAGAAGGTAAAAACAAATGAAAATAGGCATATTCGTTGGAAGCTTCGACCCTTTCACGGTGGGTCATGACTCTATTCTACGCCGTGCTTTACCACTCTTCGACAAGGTCGTGATTGGTGTTGGCGTCAATGAGCGAAAGAAGTGCATGCTATGTGCGGAGGAACGGACCGAGCGCATAGCACGACTCTATGCCAGCGAACCAAAGATAGAGGTAAAGGCATACAGTGACCTTACCATCGACTTTGCTCGAAGAGAGGGTGCCGAATATATCATTAAGGGTGTGCGTAGCGTAAAGGACTTTGAATACGAGCGCGAACAAGCAGCCATCAACCGCCGCTTGAGTTCTATTGAGACCCTCTTACTCTTCGCTGAACCCGAATTAGAAAGTATCAGTTCAAGTGTTGTGAGAGAGCTGCATAACTTTGGAAGAGACATCACTGAGTTCCTGCCAAAGGGATATTGACGATTAGACAGAGGCGTACAAGCCTCATTGATAAAACATAGACACGATGATAACATATAGTGCTGAAGGCGTTAAGATGCCTAAGATAAAGAAGAGAGAGATTTCTCGTTGGATTAAAGCTGTTGCCGCAACGCACGGTAGAAAGGTAGGAGAAATTGGTTACATGTTCGTTGATGACGAGAAGATTCTCGATGTTAATAATGAGTATTTAGGCCATGACTACTACACAGACATCATTACCTTCGACTATGACGAGGGTGATGTGCTCAATGGCGACCTTGTTATCTCACTTGACACGGTGCGTTCTAATGCCGAGCTCTTCAAGAAGACGTATGAAGACGAGCTACATCGTGTTATCATTCACGGTATCCTCCACCTCTGTGGCATCAATGATAAAGGACCTGGAGAACGTGAGATTATGGAAGAAAATGAGAACAAAGCGCTCGCTCTATTAAAGGAGATGAGTGGCGAATAACGCTGGACTTCAACCTAATCCGGTTGATGCTCCCATAGACGATATTGAAGGGCTGGAATCCTACCTTGGGTTTCAGCCCTTATTGTTTGCCCTTTCGTCTCTGCCAAAGGATGATTGTATAGCTGCGAAAGGGATTAGGAGTCGAATATAGACAACCGTCCTTTTAAGAGAAATCTAAGCCGCAAGAAGAGCGTATTAACCCTCTGTTCGACCATCTAACACCTATTGCACCGAATTATTTTCACGACAAGAAATATTTATTTTCATGAACATAAATATTTCTTTTCACGACAAAAAATATTTTTTTCATGTAAATAATTCGAGAAGAGACAAAGAGACCTTCTTTAATCGGGCAAGAAACGGATAAGACAGCGACCTTAAAGCGCACAAAAAAAGTGCTTAATTGGAGTCCAACTAAGCACCTTTTCATATACTCCTCACTTACCTATTGCGTCGTCATAGACGTCAACAGCAACGGGCCAGAACACATTCTCTTCTCTAACTACTTATCCGTAGCCAACTCTACCGCCTTATTGACGATATCACTCTGCGCATTCCATACACGGAAATACTCGTTCATATCCCAGATGTCACGGGCTGTGAGCGCCTTTATCTGTAGTGCAATATTAGGAAGCGTAGCCTTTAACTCGGCCGCATCCTTAGGTTCTATCTTCTCTTTTTTGCCCTCTGCGACGATTTCATCGAGCAATGACTGTGGTACCACATAACCCTTATTAAACGCGTCAAACGACTTATATTTGGCCTTTAACTCTTGTCGATTAGCATCAGTATACTTCAAGTAAGCGTTGATGATAATACTCTTTGCAGCTAACATACGATGATAACGTGTGAACTTAGCAGTATCGAGTGGGACAAAGTTATCAGGCATTATACCACCGCCACCATAGACAACTCGGTGCTTGCGAATAGTGTAATACTTCAAAGAATCAGAGAATTGAATACTGTCAGGATTGGTCAACTCGCCATGCTTATAGCGTTTCTCAATATCCATCTCGTAATCTTTTAGGTCGCCTTTCTTATATGGCTTTTGAATACAACGGCCACTTGGGGTGTAGTAATGAGCGATAGTCAGACGAATCATACTACCATCAGGCAGGTCGAGTGGACGCTGTACAAGTCCCTTACCAAAGGTTCTACGGCCAACAACCGTTCCACGGTCGTTATCCTGAATAGCCCCCGTAACAATCTCTGCAGCCGAAGCCGTGAGCTCATTCACCAATACATAGACCTTCACATCCTGCAGACGTCCATTGCCAATCGCCTTGAAATTCTGTCGACGAGAGCGTCGTCCTTCGGTGTAAACAATCATATCATTGTTCTTGAGGAACTCATTTGATATCTGAACAGCCGACTGAAGATAACCGCCACCATTGTCTTGTAGGTCGAGAAGGAGGGTCTTCATGCCCTTCTTCTTCAGTGAGTCAACAGCCGCCATGAACTCGTCATGTGTCTTCATACCGAAGCTCTCTATACGGATATAGCCCACATTAGGACGTATCATATAAGAGGCATTGATGGTATGAACAGGTATCTTAGCACGTGTAACGACAAAGGTAAGCACCCCTTTCACGCCACGGCGTACAACACCCAATTTCACTTTCGTTCCCTTCTTACCACGAAGCATCTTCATGATGTCGATACGTGGCATCTTTACGCCAGCTATTGTAGAGTCATTCACACTGACGATACGGTCGCCAGCAAGGATTCCCACCTTCTGAGAAGGACCATTGACAACAGGCTGAATAACGACAAGTGTATCTTCAATCATATTGAACTGTACGCCAATACCCTCAAAGTCGCCTTGCAGCGGTTCGTTCATTGCCTTGGTCTCCTTCGCATCTGTGTAGGTAGAATGGGGGTCGAGCTTCTCGAGCATACCCCTAATACCATCTTCGACTAACTTCTGCTCGTTCACAGAGTCTACATAGAAGTTAGTGATAGCCATCTCTGCTATCTGCAACTTCCGTAAAGGAGAGTCGGAGCCCATATTACCTTTAACCTGCGCCTTACCAACAACTGGCAGCAAAGCCATCATCAATAATATTATAATTGCTTTTTTCATCATTTAGAACTTATAAATTATTTTGTTTCTTCTTATCCTTATCTATTCGTATCAATAAGATTTCACACAGAGAAACGGAGAGCACTGAGTGAAAAAGAATATACTCTTTAGGATAGTTTTTTAACATTCACGGAGGTGCTAAAGCACTAAGAGAGTTTTAGGAGTAATTATTAATAACCATTAAGAACTCTATGAATACCGTCCTTAAGCATAGTAACATCAAAGTTTATAAGATAACCATATCTTAGATTCTGTAACTTTAAATAAGTCATTAATTGCTTAAAATGCACTGGTAACAACTCTCCCACCGACTTAATTTCTATAATAACTTTTCCATCAACCAGCAAATCTATTCGATAGACCTCTCCAAGTTCTATTCCTTTGTACAGTACTTTTATGGGCACCTGTCTTTCTACCTTAAAGCCTTTCTGTGTCAATTCATACATCAAAGCCTTCTCATAGACACTCTCTAAGAGCCCTGGCCCCAATAATGAGTGAACTGTGTAAGCACAGGCTAAAAGCCTATGTGTGTATTCATCTGATATTTTTTCCATGATTCTTTAAGGTTATAGTTCTACTATCTATAATAGATTACGTTCAAGGATTACAATTCTCCTTATTCTCACTCCTCCTCGTTTTCAAGCTAAAAAAGTCTTCCAGCACCTCTTTGTGCCAAAGGCACCTCTCTACTCCGTGCCCTCCTTGACTCTGTGTGAACCTTATTTGGAAGTAAGAGTTAGCCTCTATAGCACCCTTTCAAATAAAACCCTTTACTCTTTCTCCACGTCAGGCAAGTCCTCTTCTATTACGAGGTTGTCAATGATGAAGTTTTGACGCTCCATAGTGTTCTTTCCCATATAGTACTCAAGCAACTTTGCAACTTGATCATTCTTATGGAGTGTGACCTGTTCAAGGCGCATGTCGGGTCCTATAAAGTGTGCGAACTCATCAGGGGAAATCTCTCCAAGACCTTTGAATCGTGTTATCTCTGGTTCTGGGCCAAGCTCGCTGATAGCTGCTACACGCTCCTCTTCAGAGTAGCAGTAACGTGTGATAAAGTCGTTCTTCTTCTCTCCTTTCGCACGACGGGCGTCGGCATCAGCAATAACCTGCTTGTCCTTGATTTTTGTTCGACGGTTGCGAACACGGAAGAGGGGCGTCTGAAGGACATATACATGCCCTTTCTTTATCAGCTCAGGGAAGAACTGAAGGAAGAAGGTGATTATCAGTAAGCGGATATGCATACCGTCGACATCGGCATCCGTAGCCACTATCACCTTATTATATCGGAGTGAATCGAGTCCGTCCTCAATATCGAGCGCAGCCTGAAGAAGGTTGAACTCCTCATTCTCATACACCACCTTCTTCGTCAGACCGAAGCAGTTAAGCGGCTTACCACGCAATGAGAAGACAGCTTGTGTGTTGACATCACGACTCTTAGTGATACTTCCGCTGGCCGAATCACCCTCCGTTATAAAGATAGAACTCTCCTCCTTTCGATCGTTCTTCACGTCACAATAGTGTACACGACAGTCACGCAACTTACGGTTATGGAGGTTGGCTTTCTTCGCTCTCTCACGTGCCAGCTTCGTTACACCAGCCATTGCCTTACGCTCTCGCTCGGTCTCCTTGATTTTATTCTCAAGTATATCAGTGAAGTCTTCTTTATGAATATGAAGGTAGTTGTCGACGTTTGTCTTGATAAAGTCGCCCACATACTTATTAATAGACTCCCCATCAGGCGACATCTGTGTGGACCCTAACTTAATCTTAGTTTGTGATTCGAATACTGGTTCTTCAACGTTTACAGCGATGGCAGCCACCAACCCGTTACGAATGTCACCATACTCATACTTGCCGAAGAACTCTTTTATCGTCTTGGCTATATGCTCCTTAAAAGCTGTCTGGTGTGTACCGCCCTGTGTGGTGTGCTGTCCATTCACGAAGGAGTAGTACTCCTCGCCATATTGATTGGTGTGTGTGAAAGCAATCTCAATATCCTCTCCCTTCATGTGAACTATCGGGTACAATGGGTCAACAGTCATATTATCAGTCAGAAGGTCCTTTAAGCCATGTCGACTAAGTATGCGACGCCCATTGTACATGATGGTCAATCCTGTATTCAGGTAGGTATAGTTACGGAGCATCTCCTCTACTATATCATCATGGAAGCTATAATGCTTGAAAAGAGTATCGTCTGGTTCGAAATAGATGTAGGTTCCATTCTCATCAGTCGATTTCTTTGTTTTGTCGCTTTGTAGGTTTCCTTTCTCAAACGACAGTTCGCGTACCTTCCCATCACGGTAGCTCTTCACCTCGAAATGAGAACTCAACGCATTAACAGCTTTCACACCTACTCCATTCAAGCCAACACTCTTCTTGAATGCTTTAGAGTCATACTTACCACCCGTATTCAACACTGATACAGCCTCAACAAGCTTTCCCTGTGGAATACCACGACCATAGTCGCGCACACTAACACGCAGGTTTTCATCCACATCAACCTCGATACGGTCGCCAGCATTCATCTTAAACTCGTCAATAGAGTTATCAATGACCTCCTTCAAGAGTACATAAATACCATCTTCGGGCAACTTTCCATCGCCCAAACGACCAATGTACATACCCGGACGGGTACGCACGTGCTCCATATCCGATAGGTGTCGGATATTATCGTCGGTGTAAGAAACGGGTGTTGAGGGTTGGGTATTGGGGGTTGGGTGTTGAGGGTTGGGTGTTGATGATTTATCCATGTGCTGGGTTGTTGGCTGTGAATTATTGGTTATTGAGGGTTAATTATTAGGTGATAAGGGCTTAGCTATTTTATGATATTGAGTGTTCATTAATGAGCAATTAGGTGTTGAAATAGCAGAAACACGTGAAATTATAGAAAGAACACATGTTAAAACTGTCCATCAACACCCAACACTCAACATTTATCACCCAATAGCTTTTCTATAGCATCTACGCTTCTTGTGCATTGTTGGGTCTAATGGGCCCCACTGACTCTGTACGCTTTCGTTGGTTTCCATCTCCACATGCGTTTCACCCCACTTGAAGCCGTACTTCACATAACGTGGAATGAGGTCAGCAAAGACAAGGGAATTAGCTCCCTTTGAGCGATACTCTGGTAGGACACCAATAAGAAGAAGGTCTACAACCTCCGTCTTATGGAACTTTATTGCACGTAGTAAATACCACCATCCGAATGGGAAAAGACGTCCACGGTGGCACTTCTGCAAGGCACGTGTTAGTGATGGAATTGTAATAGCAAGCCCAACTAACTGGTTGTCTTTATTCCCGTCCTCTACAACAGTTATCAGATCGAGGTCGGCAAGAGGGAAGTACATCTTGACATACTGGTCTATCTGACGTTCACTCAACTCTGAGAAGCCATAGAGATGAGAGTAAGTAACATTGATTAAGTCGAAGAGCTTCTTACCATAGCCGCCTTCGAAGATATCTTTCTTGGTCAGTTTGCGTGCATGGAGATTGTAACGTTTCTCCACCATCTCCGCTATCTTGGTATATTTCTCTGGTGCTGTCTCTGGGACATCAAGCCTATATTCTACATAATCATTATCCTTCTCCCAGCCACCAAGCTTCTCCATGTGCTTTGGATAATAATCATAGTTGTAGCTGGTTGCCATTGTACCAAGCTGATTGAAGCCCCATGTCAACATGCCCTCTGGGTCCATATCTGTGAAACCGAGCGGTCCAACGATAGAGTCCATGCCCTTTTCTTTACCATAGTCTTCGACCGCCTTTAACAAAGCCTTTGACACTTCTATATCGTCAATGAAGTCTATCCAGCCGAAGCGGACATCCTTCGTACCCCATTTCTCGTTTGCTCTATTATTGATGATACCGGCTACACGCCCTACTACCTTGCCTTCTTTCAAGGCAAGGAAATACTCAGCTTCGCAAAAGTCAAAGGCTGCATTCTTATCCTTTGACAACGTTTTCAACTCATCGCTATAGAGGTTTGGGGCATCATACTGATTGCCCTCGTAGAGATCATAATGACACTCAATGAAAGCCTTTAGGTCTTTCTTCGTCTCTACTCGCTTTATCTGAACTGATGACATTTAATATCTTATTTCGTTATTTTCCTAATCTTAAACGTGCAAAAGTACTAAAAAAAATAGATAGGCAAATTTAGACTCCTTTTTATTGACTATCTGGACTTCTATCATCTATTAATAGCACTGATATTCACCAACTTCACATACCGTATTAGGCCTCAGTATCCTACATATCTGCCATTAAAACTATTCGGTTTCATGCTCGGCACACTTCTAAAACACGCTGTTACAAACATATTCCAATCGTCCATAAAGTCTACCATCACACCATTGTCTTATTGAAGGTAGCGCCAGTCTACATGTCTATCTTCTCACAAACGAAGAGGAGATGTTTGTTTTCTGCATCTGTGGTAGCAAAGAGGTAGATGTCTCCTCCTTCTTTTATCTTTAGCCGTTTACGGAGTTCTGCAACACTCATAGGGAAGTTGCGCACAGCAAGATTGGCCTTGTCAATCCCTGACAGACTATGCCGTAGCTCCTTCTTATTGAACGATGAGACGGCTGTTATCCTAAACTTACGACCTGGGAAAGCGTCGATGGCCTCATCAGAGACAAAAAGATGAGAATTCAAACTTAATGCTGACAATGGATAACGGGCAGTAAGAAGGGAGAAACAGCCTGCTTTCATCAACGAAGCATTAGGCTCATAGAGATACTGACCGGCCATGGGGGCTGTCGAGAGGATACGCTGTGACACTCCTAAAGTCTCTCGAAGGGAATAAGAAACGACACTATCATCATTCACACAGAACACCTGTAAGCTTTTGTCTACAGCCGTCGTCGCCTCCATCTCACCCTTAGTCTTCTGCAAAACAATCAACAACTCTTTACATTCATTGCGTACGGAAACGATATGAACCTCACGAACAACGCTATCCAAACGGTTGAGTTCGTCTACTGCACGGTGCCAATCGAGCATAGGCGATAGCTTTATTACAACCGTGTCGGCCTTCTCCAAGAGCTCTTCCTCTAATGTTAAGACATCAGGGGTACAATCACTTATCAGCACGGTCTTGCCTCCCTGCTCATTACGGCGGGCTGGGTCGAGGAATATCACGGCTACATGGTCGAGCTGATGGAGGTAGGCTGTACCGTCGCCATTGACTACCTCGGCTTGTGTTAAGCCTAAGGCACGAAAGTTATGACGTGCCACTTCGCACAACTCCTTCTGTTGTTCGACATAAATAGCACACTCAAAACGACGTGATATAAAGGAGAAATCAACACCAAAGCCACCTGTTAGGTCGCAGAAGGTCCCTCCCATACCTTTCTGCTCAGTTCCTTCTCGTGGCGTCAGTGTCGCACTTTCCACTACAGAAGGACTGCTCTGCTCATTTTGAGGACTATTAGTAACCAAAGAGGACCGCCTTATTAAACGTGATACCAACTGCGCCTTATACTCCGCAGTATGCTCACTCGAACACTGTTCCATAGACAGATGTGGGGGATAGATGATATCCTCCTTCGCTGCCCAAGACGGTAGTTTCGTACGTGCTGTCTGCCATCCTGTAAGCTGATTGAGCAGGTACGGCATATCAATATCGGGGTAACGGTGGGATTGAAGGGCTAAGACAGAAAGACTACCGAGCGGCCCCTCCCCCTTACCCCTCCCCCAAAGGGAGGGGAGTGAAATGTTATGTTTGCTCAAAACTTCCTGCACATATCGTGGTAAAGGAAATTCCTCTTGCTTAATTTTGTCCGTTTTATCCATCTTATCTGCCAATACTTTTATCCTATTAAATACTCAAAAACCTTACCAAAAGAGTCTTATATCTTGTTTAAAGATTCTTGCTTATACCCTTCTTACCTATTCACATTACCCTCCCTCATATCTTCTTACTTTCCATTTAACATCGGGTTATCTCGGTATTCACTCTCCTCCCTATGGGAAAGGGGCAAGGGGAGCGGCTACTTGGTAGAGTAAGCGTGCAGTGGTCGTTTGTTTTCTTTTTATCTTACCACCCTCAAATTCTTCTTTGCCCAGGCTCTTGTACAAAGGTTGAAGTGCCACCACTCTGTACGTAAAGGCATGAAGCCTGCAGCACTCATCACCTCACGAAGGAGTCTGCGGTTGGCGAATGCTTCACGAGAGATTAGTCGATGAGAAACGAGCTCATTCTCTTTGTCGATATGACTGACCAGTCCCATGTGGTCGACTTTTGCACCCATTGGGATCGTATCTATCAAACAACGTGTAGCACCATCACGCCATGTAGCATCATTCCATGAGGCCTTGCAGATACTGATATCTACAGCCATTCCATAGTTGTGCATACCTCCTCCGTGCGCAGGATTAGACACATAGAAATACTTTGGGGTATCTTTCACTGCGTCCCACATCGTCTGCTGTACGCTCATCGGTCGTGTAGCATCGAAGATACAAAGGCTTAAATCTGGACGACGACGCTTCAACTCTGCTTGTGCTTTACGCAATGCTTCAGCACAAGCAGGCAATACGTAGGCATCACGCAAGTCATGATAAAGCACACGATTACAGAAGTTATCCGTACGAGCATACATCAGTGCCACCTTGATAGAAGGTTCTACATGCTTTATATTTACCAACCCCTGCTGTTCCATTGACCGCCCTGCTGCCTGTCGACGACTCATCGTTGGTGTCTGTGCTTGTATGTTGCTTGCAAACAGTAAAGCAGGAAACAGTAGCTTATATATAATTCTACACATTGTTATTCATCCTTTGAGTTTATCATTCTTCACATATATTGTCCCAAGCATCATGAAAGATATTACCAGGGAAAGGATTTATATAACCATCCAACCTCGTACCTTTCTTGCCATTTTCACCTTGTATAAATCGCAAAGAGAGCGACGCTGGCTCACTATTCATCCGTGAAGTATTCCCTGTTATATTCTTACAATATGCAATATGCAAACCAGAGAGGAGTTTAATCAGTTGTTTTCTTGACAAGATATAATACTCGGGACTATTCTCATCTTTCAAATAAATAAACACATAAGGTCCCTTAATCTCTTTATTTAAAAGGTCTATATTGATACTCTCTGATAGATTATAACCTGTTGGAAAATCCCTCCCTCTACGAGCTTTCACTTGTATCAACACTGATTTATGCGCCCAAGTGGAATCATCATATCTAATACATACAATGTCTATAGATCTATGATTTATTACCGAGGCATTGGCGTTTAGTGCTACACAACCTCTCTTGATGAGTTCTGTTACGACAAGTGCCTCACCATAAGCGCCTGTCATCTGGGATTGATTATTACTCATCCTTTAATTATTACCACGTTATATCTTTAACTTCAAAACCCTGCTTTTCGCACATCCGCACAAACCGAATATAACCATTCTGCGTCCCAAAGAGAAAGCTTACACGCTCTGTTAAACTTAACTCATCGTCTGATGATGGGTAATCTGTCAATGTTAATGCATCTCCAGTAGCTATAATTGCCTCATAAAAGCGGTCATAATTATTACGAAACTCTTTCATCACAAGGCTACAACTACCACTTTCTTCAAGAAAATACAATTCTATGTTATCAGAATCATAGATGCATGTATAATACTTTAGGTCCTTCATATTATATTTATTTAATCTCCTTAAAAAGTTAGCTATTATTTCTCTTCTGTCAAATTACTTATAGGTTTTATAGCTATATACTGAAAGCATGAACATAACATGACCCTCAATAATACTACACCTATCCCATAACACATCTACTTTTCAGTGTAGATATAATGGTTAAAAACAGACAGGGACAGACACTGTCTCCCTCTCATACGTATTAAAGGTATTGAAAGAAAGCACAGACTCTGCCCCTGTCATCTATAAGACTAACCGCCGAATGAGTTAGGTAACATCCTTATAAGCTGTCTACCATATATTCATCTGCATTCGTAGCTATTATTTCAACGCAGCCTTCTTCTGCTTTACATAATCGCCAAAGACACGATCCACTTCTGCACGCTGCTCACTGTCGAGTGTGTCGTTGGCCTGAATAAGTCCCTTGTAATAGGCCTTAATAGCCTTTGTAAGCTTCGCCTTGTCTGCAGAATTCTTCTCAAAGAGACGGTCAAGGTCCTTATAAAGGGCTGGCTTCATCTTATTCATAAAAGCAAGCTTACCAGTGGCTGGCTGCTCAGTAGCTGTCGAAAGACTGTCTGACTGTGCAGAAGGCTTCATCTTTACCGTGTCTTCAGGCGCCGTCTCTGCGTCTGACTTAAAGACAGATGACATATCAATCTTACCAACCTGGTCGACTAAAGCACCACCATAGTTATATAACAATATGCCAACTCCTATCACCACAGCAGCAATCAAAGCCAACATAACAGTGCCTTTGCCTATCTTTGGCATAGTAAACGATGGTCCTTCATTATTTAAGTCGGCTAAGAACTCATCAATATTACTATAACGGTCGCTCCGCTTAAAGGCACAACAACGCTTAATAACATCGCTATAAGCTAATGTCAAACCCATCACCTTCATGATAGTACCGAGGGAATAGATATCAGCCGTACCGTCAGCTGCCATCGTCTCGTCCTTGATCTCTGGTGCCATGAAGCGTGTTGTATCAGCTGTCAACTTCACATCTTCAGGCGAAAGAACGCTGAAATCAATGAGTTTAACATAGTCACCTTGATTGGCAACAAGTACATTTGATGGCTTTAGGTTACGATGGATAACCCCTTGCTGATGGGCATAACGCAGTGCATCAGCAATCTGATTGATAATCCCAAGCTTCTCATCATCGGTATGACTCTCCTTAAGATAAGCCTGTAAAGTACGTCCTTCTACATACTCTTCCTCAATACAAAGTCCATAACCATCAACCTCTACCAACCCTTGATAGCGTACAATACCAGCATGATTGAGTCGTTGGCACTGTTTAAACTCACGTTTCAATGCATTACGAAGCAACGCACGCTCACGATACGCATCCTTCAGTGTCTTCAGAACGACGGTCTGGTCGCCCTTACGACACTTCACTATCATACAGTATCCCTGCGATGATATTACCTTATATTCGGTATAACTGGCCTTTACAGGCGCATCAGCAGTCTGTGCTTGTTCATTAGTGGAAAGTTTGTTCTCACTCATCAATATTCGTAGGTTTTAATTCTCTTAACGTCATTTGCGTACAAAAGTAGTAAAAAAAAACGAGATAAGACAGAAAAGAAGGGGGTAAAATGCTGTATTACAATTATTCTCATCTCATAGAATTAATAAACATCAGGATTCTATTTTACAACTTATACTGATATGTTCTTACCCAACACATGTGCTGTTAGCGGTGAACACCAATGGTATTGAGGGCCAAATACCATGTAATATATTACTGCTATACGAGCATATTGTTGTTTATAAAGAGCTATACAACCGGAAGTAAACATACTTTATTTGGTTAGAAGACTTATTCTTACAAAAGAAACACAATATTATCTACTTAGAAAGGAATTAGCATAAGGAGTAAACTATTATAGTTTTAGCAGTCAACAAAATTAATAATTAAATATAGACGTGAACCATGTATATAGCCTTCGTCATTAACCCCTACCTTTCACTACATTTTTATTGAGACTTTTCATACTCACATCGAGTTCCACAGACAAGCAAACACTACGGCTTACTAAAATGGGAGGAAGACGGACTGTTCATAGATTGAATGACATATAAAAAGATGATATAATGCCACATGGGAATAAGACTGGTATGGACTATACTATACAACTATCTACAAAGAACTACGAATTACGCGAATTGCACGAAGACAGAGGATACAGAATGAACAACACTTTAAATGCTCTCAGACAGAAGGACATAACGACATAGAGTGGCCGAAAGCTCATACATAAACAGAAGAACATAATGACAAAGAGTGGATAAGGGGCAGAATGAAGATGGGGTACGTCATCTGAATGGTGTCATTGGCTTCATTTCTTTAGGAGCATGAGGAATGCTGATGGGCATACCGGAGCTGTCTTTCTCTTGGTAAAATCACGCTGGGTTCGATATAAAGTATGGCTTTTAATTCACTGGTGATATCAACCATCGTTTTTCTTGATGTTGCAAAGATACGACAATATTTCTGAGCTTCCTTATCTTTGGATATGTAACTTCAGGAACTTATAATAATTGGAAGCGGTCGACAAACTTTTTATTGTGTTAGATGGTAGGACAGTTGAAATGACATTGTCCTGACTTTAAGAAATTAATTGTACGATTTAAAGGTATAGGCGTAGAGTTCCCATATAAACCAGCCATGAATAAAACTAAGGGAAAGGATGGATGATGTAAAGATTTATCGCATACACCATCGCTAATACTTACTTTTCATGATTCAAGAAGACGCCCTTCAGCCTTCAAGAAGACGCCCTTCTTGATGCTTGTTAAGGTTCTTCTTGTGTCTTAATAAGCACTTTTTCCTCCACTGCTCACAACACACTGATTTAATGCATATTATAGACGTGAACCATGTATATAACCTTTGTCATTAACTCCTACCTTTCACTACATTTATGTTGAGACTTTTCATACTCACACCGAGTTCCACAGACATACAAATACGCCGGTTTAATTGAGTGGTACAAAGATGGACTATCCATAAATAGAATGACATATTAAAAGATGATATAATGGCACATGGGAATAAGACTGGTATGGACTATACTATACAACTATCTACAAAGAACTACGAATTACGCAAATTACACTAAGACAGAGGGGACAGAATCGTGAATTCAACAAGCAAGTGCAAATTTACTTAATTAGTTCGTAAAAGCAGTCCTGTGGTGTTTTAAAATCTAATTTCTTTCTTGGCCTCATGTTAATTTTCTTTGAATACTTAGTTATTTGTTGCTGGCTGATATGCTCAAAGGTTTCTTTTTTTGGCACGTATTGCCTAATTAGTCCGTTAGCATTTTCTTATAGCGCCTTTCTGTCCATGAAGCGTATGGGTCAGCAAA
>NZ_JH114141.1:333339-339323 GCF_000224595.1 Prevotella sp. C561
CCTTGGCCAATACACCAGATATTTGTTCTGGAGACCATTGCTCAGTAATAAGAAGGCGCTTCGCCTCTTCCATGACATCCTTGTCGACTGAACGATTGCCTGGCTTTCTGCGCCTTGTTTGTACTGCATTTGCTTGGGCAGTTTCCCAATTATAGTGTCTTCGGACTCCGCTATTACGTCTTATTTCACGAGACACTGTACTTGCACTTACATTTATCGCCTTGGCAATATCTTTTTGTTTCGTTCTATTTTGGAGTAGCACAGAAATTGTGTACCTTTGCTCCGAGGTTAATTGTTTGTACATTGCAATGCAAAATTAATTAATCTTTGGGAGACAGAGGTCTCCCTTTCTTATTTTTATGCATTGCTTGTTGATTTTCTTCTCATGGGGGCTTCTCGCCCCCAAACCCCTCGGTGTTTTCAGGTATAGATTATTAAGCTACACCAGCACTTGGGATTGCAGTTCTATGTTGAACTTGCGTATTTAATCAACCGAACTTATTATTAAAATAGCCGTAATTACCGTTTAACCCAGTTCTGCACTTTCAAACTCATCTTCACGTGCAATGTGGCTTGTTTTCTCCCTTGTTTTTAGGTGTTTTCCTTGATATTACCCATCAGCTCATCGGCGCTTTCGTCTCCTTTCCATGCTCCATAGAATTTATCAAACATTGCTTCTGTATAGGCTTCATCGGACATTTCCTTGCTCTCTTCCTCAAGTACAGAGTTAGTAAGTTTCACAGCTAAGCCCAACCGAATGTTCTTACTCATCGACCGCAATACGTTCCAATACATGCGTATCGTATTGTTCTCGATGTTTGTCATTGTGCCTGCCATAATTATACCTCCTGTTTATATTTTTCTGCAAAAATAATGCAAACGAGAGCAAAGAAAGCTTGCTTTCAATTTGCCGAGTGCAGCTTATTTTCTGCAAATATAACGTTTTCATATAACAACTCCAAATCTGCATCTTGGTTTTCACATTCTTATTGCAACTAATAATAGACGAAAGGAGCATTACACTATTACCCTCACTACATAAGAGAATAACGGACTTAAAACCAACAATATTTTTATTTTCAGTTTGCTGTCATTTTAACATTTGAGCAGAAGAGCCTGTAAACTAATCTGTTATGTCTTCAATCAGAGTGACAGAAATGACAGGAAAATTATTATTAGAATCGTGTTCCACATTTGAAAAGTCTAAGGAGGAATGGATATTTCTCTCTAAATATAATGGATCTATAACAAATCGTTTGGGTAATTATAGAAAACTCAGATAAAATTATTACCTTTGTTTTATGAATAGTATCGAGATATTTATACAGGCTTTAGGCCTATCAGAAGCAACTTGTTAAAAGGAGGGCAAAGGGATTTGTAAATGCAGAAAACTTTAAGTATATGGTCTATTTCATAACAGGGGATCTTAGGTGTAGATATTTCTATCTACAAAAAACAATATTAAGATGAAAAAAATATTCACTTTAGATCTTGATGGACTCACAATGATCCCATCAGAAGAAGCTGCCCAAATGATAGGCGGTGGCGGAGGCGGAGGCTCAAATGGTACACAACCTTCACCTACATTACCGCCAACAACTGGTTGGACGGTTACCCCTTTTGGTTCGGTGAACACGATGAAAGGGGAAGGAACACTGGGTATAGGTCTCTCGAAAGGGAACTCAAAAATGGACATGTCTCTTGATAGCAACAAAGGAAACTTTCCAAACGCAGGTTTCGGATTTACACAAGGATTTAATCATTTTTATGGAGGAGAAAAGGTAAACACAGATGGAAGTTTTTCTCTTGTTGGTGGGTATAAGAATGGTAACTTTAAAGCAGAACATAGTGAAAACTTAAAAAATTGAGAGTATACTGGTAGTAAAACAAGCGGCAGTGTAACTGTTGGTGCTACAACAATTACCAGAAGTATTACCACAGATAAGCATGGCACTCCTACAGGTTTTGCAGTAGGAATTACAGTTGATATTAACAAGTAGAATTATGTAATATAAACATAGGATATGAAATATTTACGCCTATTTATTTTATTGACCACTCTTGCATTATCTCGACCGAGCCTCGCACAATTGCAAAAACAAGCACAATTAAGTCGATTTTTCGATGCTTTAAATTCTGGCCGATTTTCAGAGTTGGGGCAAATATATGCCCCAACGGATTCAGTGGCCCCTTCCGTCAAGTTAGCAATTCAAGCTTTTACAGAGGTAGGTAAGAATCGCTATGATTTGGCAATTGATCTGTTGTGTAAAAACCTTAGGACTAATTGGAGATTGTATGGTGATGAAGCACTGTCGTTTTCAAACCTTTTGATGAATTTGTATGTTGCTGAAAGGAGGTATGATGATGCAGAATGTCAGTATGATTGGCTGAAGAATACCTATGCACCTGCTCAGCTACAATATTATCAGAACCTAACACTTAATAACGCGGTTAGCAAATGTATCGAAGAAACATATAAGTTCTTAGAAGAAAATCGTAAGATACCACAAATGCGCATCGTATGCAAGGGTGAGCCTAAGCCAATAAAGTTCATCCTTGACAGTCATATTAAAACGCGTTTGAAAATCAATCAGACTTCGGAAATGTTTTTATGGGATACTGGGTCAGAGGGCGCTTTGCTAATACCTCATAGATATGCAGATGCCTTAGGTCTTGATTACAGAAATAAGAGCGTTAATTCTAAGGACGCACAGGATCCGCTTATTATTGTAGATTCTCTAATAATTGGCAATTTCACCCTTTACAATGTTCCGGCTTTTATTCATGATATGGTAAATCCTATTCCAGCCTTGTATGACCGTCGTGCATCTGAAAAAGAACTTCATGATGCTTTAATGGTGTATGAGGCCTCGAATATTCCCATAATAGGGTTGCCAGTCATTAAGCATTTGGAGAAGCTAGGGATAGACTGGAAAAATAATTGCTTCTTCTTTCCCAAGAAGACCTTACCGGCCCCTACCTTGCAAGAACAAATGTTTGTTACCGGTGTCAAGTATTCAAAGTTGATAACACCATTTTCCATAAATTCTGTAAGGGCATTAGCAATGATTGACATAGGCAGTACAACCTTTGCAGATATGCATAAAAATTTGGTAAACGCTTATCCCAAGCGGTTTTCTACAATAAAAGATGTAAATGCTCATTCCTATAGCCTTACTTTGTATGGGGTGAGTGATACGACAAATGTGTTCTTAGTAAAACCTTCTTTAACTTATGCCAATCAATTACTGTTGCCTAAGGAAAGATTAAAAGTAATAGGCTATAGAGATGAAGACCAAGATATGAAATCCTGGGATGTACAATTGGGATACCCTTTTTTCAAATCCTTGGGAGAAGTAATGGTGTTAGATTTTAAAGAGATGAAATTAAAGATCTGGAGAAAAAGTGATGCTATTCACTTGCACTAAAGAATAAAAGTTTTCGAGTGGAATTTAAATAAGTTATAAATAAAGAGTATGAAGAAATTTAGCTTACTAACATTAGGGTTGTTGGCTTTATGTACAATTTCCACGATGGCACAAAGCTATCAATCTAAAATGGAACGATATGGTGGGCTCATCACTGAGGGAAGATTTTTGGAAGCGTGTCAGCTGTTCACTGACACAGATTCAGTTTCACCTTTTATCAAACTTCATAAGCAAATACTGGCAGCAATCGCCCAAAATCAAAATCGTTTGGCAATCAGCTTGATAGATGAAAATTTAAGGTATAACTGGATGGCATATGGTGCTGATGTGTTGTATCTTTCTCGTGAACTCCTAAACCTCTGTAAGGCAGAAGGAATGCATGATAAGGCTGCATCGCATGTAGAATGGCTGAAACGAGAATATTATCTTTCCCAAAAGGCTTATTATAATGATGCGGAATATAATAAATCGGTTGAAAAGCTAATCTCAAGCGGAGAACAACGCCTAAGAGAGCGGAACTTATTACCGCCAGTACATGCAATTCGCAAAGGTAAAAGCCAAACCATCAAGTTTACTGCAGTGCCACTTCTCAAGACACCGATTAAAGTCAACGACAAATCTTTAGAAGGCTTATGGATGACTGCGACACCTTATCCAATGATAATAACGCATCAGGTTGCTAAGCAATTGGGATTGGTGGTGGGTGCGGATAGTGTAGCAGGTTTCCCTGTTGTTTACTTAGATTCTATTCGTATTGGCAGTATTCTATTTAAGAATGTACCTGCGTTAGTTTCGAAGGTTGCCACCCCTATAAAAGGCATTGATAAGCATAAGTTGTCAAAGAAAGAGGCAAAAAGAATAAAGGAGATTTATGCTGAAGCAAATAAACCAAAGATAGGACTTCCTATTATCAGGCAGTTAGAAACGATAGCGATAGACTGGAAACGGCAGGAGATTAGTTTTCCTGTAGATAGTCTTCCAAATGCAGATGTAGAAGAAAAAATGTATTTTGCATATGTCGATTATCCTTATTTGTTTATGCCAATTACGATAAGTAAAAAAACAGCTATTGGAAAGATAAGTACAGGTGATGTTGTTTATATTAAGATGTGTGACAAGTTCTATAAGAAGCACCAGTTTCCATCGGAAAATTGGAATAAAAGCATGTATGTAACAACTGATGGTAATGCTGTTTCTATTCCGAATTTAATATTAAAATCACCTTCATTGACTATTAATGGTAGGCCAATAGATACAAAGGAAAAATAGACATTGTACCAGAAACAACAACTAGCTATGATGTTCTATTAGGCTTGACTTTCTTCCAATCAATAGGACAAACTATAGTCTTTGACTTTAAGCAGATGAAGATAAAAGGTTGGAAAGAAGGAATATCTGCCAAATAGAGTATTTTAGATAAATCATAAAAGATGGAGTCAACCAAAGCGATTACTGTTAGCGCAAGTTCAACATAGAACTACAATTGCATATTAAAGACTGTTACGAGCATATCAATCATCTTGGCATTGCAGCTCCTGTCCTTGTTAGTCAGAAAGGTACGGTTTTCACCGTGCAACGTATCAACGTAATACTCAAAGAACTCAAACAGAGGTACAGACTGAAAATAAAACATTTCAGCTGCCATAGTTTGAGAAAGACATTTGGAAGACAAGTTTATAACATAAATAGTGACAATGCAGAACTGGCACTGATCAAGCTAATGGAACTTTTCAACCATTCATCTGTAGCTATTACCAAACGCTATCTTGGATTACGTAAGGAAGAAATCTTGGAAACCTACGACTGTCTTACATTCTAAGCAATGACATTTTTCAGAGAATAATTCTTTTATACACCCCATACTAAAAATGTCATCACATACTGAATAATAAACAAAAAACACCCTTAAATAGAAAAATCATTCTGTTATACAAACTTTTTGCAGGAAAGAAACATTTAACCCAAGTTTAACCAGCAAAATTATTTTTCATAAATTTTCGAGATATTTTGTGTAGTATCAATTTGATAAATGATTGATAATCAAGTATAGGGTATTGTAACGAGGAGTAAAATCTGATTTGTAGGACACAGTCATATCAAAATTATTTTGTTACTTTGCACTCATGCACGCAAATCGTGAATTCAACAAGCAAGTGCAAATTTACTTAATTAGTTCGTAAAAGCAGTCCTGTGGTGTTTTAAAATCTAATTTCTTTCTTGGCCTCATGTTAATTTTCTTTGAATACTTCGTGATTTGTTGCTGGCTGATATGCTCAAAGGTTTCTTTTTTTGGCACGTATTGCCTAATTAGTCCGTTAGCATTTTCTATAGCCCCTTTCTGCCATGAAGCGTATGGGTCAGCAAAATATATGGTAACACCAAGGCTTTTGGCTATCATTTCATGACAAGCGAATTCTGTACCATTGTCAGTTGTAATAGACTTGATATGGTCTTTGAAAGGAGATAGTAAGTGTATTACAGTTCGTGCCAGTTCTTTGGCATTTTTCCCCTTCTTAAGTTTTCTCATAAACAACATGTTTGTACTACGCTCTATCA
>NZ_JH114141.1:339419-360574 GCF_000224595.1 Prevotella sp. C561
ATCCTTGTCGACTGAACGATTGCCTGGCTTTCTGCGCCTTGTTTGTACTGCATTTGCTTGGGCAGTTTCCCAATTATAGTGTCTTCTGACTCCACTATTACGTCTTATCTCACGAGACACTGTACTTGCACTTACATTTATCGCCTTGGCAATATCTTTTTGTTTCGTTCTATTTTGGAGTAGCACAGAAATTGTGTACCTTTGCTCCGAGGTTAATTGTTTGTACATTGCAATGCAAAATTAATTAATCTTTGGGAGACAGAGGTCTCCCTTTCTTATTTTTATGCATTGCTTGTTGATTTTCTTCTCATGGGGGCTTCTCGCCCCCAAACCCCTCGGTGTTTTCAGGTATAGATTATTAAGCTACACCAGCACTTGGGATTGCAGTTCTATGTTGAACTTGCGAATGTACAGACACGATTCAACCCTGCAACAGGCGACATGGCTCCTTATTATCGCATCAAGGAGTCATATCGTGACGTGCAGGGTCATGTACATTCGCTAATTCTGTTGAACATCGGGTTCGAACCTTCACTTACTGCTGTACAGGTTCGGAAGATTGCATACGCTCTTACCAAACGCTTCAAAACCAGAAGTACACCCTCGCTTTTCAAAGAACACCTTGAGGGTCTTACTCCTATTGAACAGGCAAAGGCTGACGAATGGTGGATCCGTATGGAGAAAGAAGGTGGAATCGATCGGTTTAATAAGGAAGAACAGAAGTCGCTAAGAAAATATGAGAACTACATTGACCTTGAGACGGCAAACTATACTGACGCAAGGGATGTTGATGCTGAGTGGCTCTGCAAGCAGACAATAGACAAGCTGCAATTAGAGGGTTTTCTGCGCAAAAACGGCTGGACGGAGAATACGATACACACGGCTTTGTCAGCATTGATTGTTCGCACGGTATATGCTGTTTCTGAACGTTCATCTTATTATTATTTACGCGATAACTCAGCTGCTGGAGAACTTTACAGTGGAACTCCTGGCTGGACACCAGGGATCAATTCTCTGTATAAAATCACAGACAAATTATATGAACTAAAGGAACAATATGTAAAATAAGAAAAAAGACTTGTCTATTTCTCTCTTTTTACCTATATTTGCAGGAATAAGAATAGGAAGAAAATAACCTGAGGGCAAATACACGAGCCTTGAGTCATGCTCGCAATGTTCAAACCTAAAAACCTATCCAAATGAAGAAGAACATAATATTACTTATCCTTCTCATCAGCACGACTTGTTTGTCAGCTCAGACACTTGATTTCTCTAAGTTAGAAGGGCGGTGGGACACAACCAAGACAGTACAATTTGAGCCTGCACAGTATCAGATTGTTTATGATTACAAGTATGCAAAAGACGCAAAGTATCCTGATGCAAAACGTACGGCAGTAACAATTCTAAGAATTGGTACACAACACAATATGTTCATTGACTATGGACAACTTACCTTCGACTCTATCTCCGCTTCAATTGCAAGAGGGGAATCTCAAGCAACATCGGCTGGTCCAAAGCTTATCGGTGCTTTAAAAAGCATAGGATTTCAAGAACTCATCCTTCTGAACAGAGAGACAAAAAAAGAGTTTATCCAGCGTAAAGCAGGAGGACTTCAAAGGTATCAATATGAAGAAGAAGCTCCTCAGTTGGAGTGGGAATTACTGCAAGGAGACAGTACTATTGCCGGATATCAGTGCCAAAAGGCTAAGACAAGACTATTTGGACGAGATTACATAGCCTGGTATGCACCTGACGTAGAGTTGCCATACGGACCCTATAAGTTCTATGGATTACCCGGACTCATCTTTAAAGTGCAGGACACACAGAACAACTTCATTTTCACCTTGACAGGATTACAGAAGGTAAAGAGCTATACTCCGATTTACATGTACGACAAAAGTGCTGTGACGAAGAGCACTCGAAAGACTGTCAGACAAATGTACAAGAACTATTGTGCTGACCCTATAAAAGCCTTAACAGGAGATGGAAGCATTACCGTATCGGCTGATGTTGCAGCAACTGTGAATGCAAAGCCTTACAATCCGATAGAATTAGAATAACATCTTGCGACGGCTACTTCTTTTATTCTACCTCCTTACCACCTGTTTCACCCTTTTTGCACAGCAGGAGGAAGCGCTGGTAAAGCTAACGATTGAGTCAGGGACTCTGCCAGCCTCCAACCGTTAGCAGATGTAATGTGCCGCATAGTAACTCCAAAGGGCAAGATGCTGAGCTATAAAATTGCTGACGGAAGGGGCAACCTCAGCCTCACAGCACACCAAGAGGATGCACTGGTGTTCACACTCATTGGTTACAGTAAACGGAAAATAAACGTAGCTGACATCCATCAGACTACAAATCAGCCAGCTATTATCCTACTGTCTTCCAAGCAGGTGGAACTAAAAGAAGTCGTCGTAAAACTATCCCCCATAAGAAAACAAGGTGACACACTGGTCTACAATGTTGGTTCTTTTCTGCAGAAGGGCGATCGTCATTTAGAAGATGTACTCAAAAAACTACCGGGAATCAAGGTTTCTGAAAACGGTTCAGTGTCTTATCAAGGTCGTGCAATCAACCGGTTTTATATTGAAGGACAGGACATGATGGGCAACAACTATACTCAAGCAACCCGCAATATGCCTATTAATGCGGTGCGTAATGTCGAAATTTTGGAGAATCATCAACCAATAAAGATGATGCAAGGACGCAAACCATCAGAATCAGCAGCATTAAATATTCGCCTTGACAAGAACCACAAGGCTCGCCCTTTTGGGGAGATTACTGGTAGCTTAGGCTTCAAACCCACTGTTTGGGACAATCAGCTGTTTCTAACACAGGTGTTGAAACATTCGCAAACACTTGTTTCTGCCAAGATGAGTAACACGGGAAAAGACCTTTCTAAGGAAACTAAAGAGCATATTGATGTCTATAATCTCGATGCATACGAGCCACTTCCACAGGGTGTTCTGCAAGAAGACATAAGCCAAGAAGCTCTCCCACAAGAGCGATACTTACAGAACAAGTCTTATAGCGCAGGTTTTAATAATATCATTACACTATCGAAAGACATAACACTACGCAGTAACATTCTTCTTTACGAGGATCATGCTGGATATAACCAATCGACTACAAACTATTATGGAGGGCTTACTCCTATTACGTTGGAGACGTCAGAATGGATGAAGCAACGCATATTTCGTATCGTACCAACACTGAAATACGAAGAAAATAGCACGCATAGATTCTTTTCTGACGAACTTAAATACTCCTTTGGACGACAGACAACCGAAAATCAAGTAGTCACGAATGGGATTGGAATTACTGAACAGATACGTATAAAACCATCTTATATCAAGAACTATTTATCTTCTTCCTTCAAATTAGGAAAAAATATGCTGCAAATCCACTCGCTCCTTAGATACACTGACCGTAGGGAAGAACTGTCAACTGCCTCTGATTCCTTACCGCTCTATAATGTTACAGAATGCTTTGCAACACGGTCAACTATGACCAGAAACAGTATCACTACTTCAATCCCTACACTCGGAAATGATTTGGATATATCCTTACAAGCTTATTACAGGAATAACTCATACAATTATCAAGGTGATATCTATCATCGTACATTCAAACTACAAGGTGAACCAGGCTACACATGGAAATATACAAAGCAAAGCTATGTTAGCTTTGGACTTCCTATTGAATGGACAAGAATCAGCCTTTCAGAGAAGAACAACAAACTGTCTGCACGCAACTTCATAGCATTTAAACCTTACTTGACATTACAACAAGTACTGACGAGCAAACTGACAGTAAACCTATCCTCCTCAATCTCTACAGATGACAACTCTCTTGATTTCTATGCTTTGAAGCCTTTAAGAGAGGGATACAGAAACATACAGGTAACAGGAAATGACGTTTATAAGTCTACTCACCTATACACTTCGCTCCATTTCCGCTATCGTAATCTCGCAACGATGCTCTTTGCTAACCTTTCACTTACCTACTCTGATACAAGAAGCGAGGCTTATTGCCACTATGAGTACAACGACTCAATGACAATTATGAAATGGGTAAGAGGCAGTAACCACCGCCATAACACTGCTATAACTGCCATGGTGGATAAGACTTTCATCCCCATAGGCGTTTCCTTAAAGTTTGATGCGACATATAACAGAGATTCTTATCTTGTTTCACAATCTAGTGTTATGGTCAATAACCATTCTCACCACGCTTCAGGAACGTTCACTACAAGTTTCCAAAAGATATCTTGGCTGCGCCTATCAGCCGCTTTTACAGCTAAATATTACTGGGAACGAAGTAGTATCATGAAGTTACATGCTCTTTCGTCCTATACAACCAATGTAGCTCTTTACCTCTTCCCTACAAAGAAGTTGGAACTAAAAATGAAGTTCTATAATCTTACAAACGAAGTTATGGATGGACATTACCATACATGTAGCCTATTAGATGGCGACTTCAACTACAAGATTAATAATATGTGGGAGCTGGGAGTATCTGGGACAAACCTATTAAACAGCAAATCTTACAGTATTACGCAGAATACAGGTATCAATACTTTCAACACATTCCTGCCTTTACGTGGCCGTGAAATACTATTCCGCTTACAACTGAGATTGTAATAACATCAGTATCTTATACGAACAGTCAATTCACATACCACTGACATTTGTAAACAATTTTAGATACATTAATCCAATACATGCTCTTTTGGCTTCTAAAAGACGCCTAATTGACTTGCAGAAGACGCCCTTTTGAGGTCTAACTAAGGCCCTTTTGAAGGCTAACAAAGCACCTTTTATCTTACTACTATATAACTACTTGATTCTATGCTGATTGCGAACTTGCTTTTATATGTACTTTTGCTGTTATTTGTAGATATCTTACTCGAAATTATGTAACGATTTTTCAAAGTCTTATCCATGGAATTAACCGTTGTTTATCGCTATAAATAACAAGTCTACTCATCAACTTCTCAACTCGTAAACTATCAATTAGAGACTTCTAATTAAACAGATTACGTTGCGATAAGGGTTCGTGTAATTAGCGCAATTCGTAGTCGGTGAAAGTAAAATCATAAAATTCAAAGGTCAATAAGAGGTTCAAATCATAAAGTATTGCATACTAACTTAACTGAGACATATAAACAAAAATCCCATAACTCATATATAAGAGCTATGGGATTTCATATTCTAAATAAGCTTAGTAACAGTCTATAGGACCACTACCAGTCGCTTATGATTAATCAGCAAACTTTGCCTTGATGAACTCACGGTTCAGACGAGCGATGTTAGCAATCTTCTCATTCTTTGGACAAACAGCCTCGCAAGCACGAGTGTTAGTACAGTTACCGAAGCCAACCTCATCCATCTTAGCAACCATTGCCTTAGCACGCTTAGCAGCCTCAGGCTTACCCTGTGGCAAGAGAGCTAACTGGCTTACCTTAGATGAAACGAAGAGCATTGCAGAACCATTCTTACAAGCTGCAACACAAGCACCACAACCGATACATGTTGCACAGTCCATAGCCTCATCAGCATTGTCCTTAGAGATAAGAATAGCGTTTGCATCCTGTGCTTGACCAGTGCGGATTGTTGTGTAACCACCAGCCTGGATAATCTTATCGAAAGCTGTACGGTCTACCATACAATCCTTGATAACAGGGAAACCAGCTGAACGCCATGGCTCAACAGTGATTATATCACCATCGTTGAAACGGCGCATATAAAGCTGACAGGTTGTTGCACCACGCTCAGTCTTACCATGTGGAGTACCATTAATATATAGTGAGCACATACCGCAGATACCCTCGCGGCAATCGTGATCGAAGACGAATGGTTCATCACCAGCCTCTATCAACTCCTCGTTGAGGATGTCGAGCATCTCAAGGAAAGAGGTGTCATCTGGGATATTCTTCATCTCATGTGTATCGAAATGACCCTGATCTTGTGGGCCGTTCTGCTTCCAATACTTAATTGTGAATGATATATTCTTTGCCATTGTGTTATGTTTTAGTTGACAAGTAAACAAGTTGTAAAGTAAACTAGTTATTTGTCTTGAAGCTTAATTAGTAACAAATGTATCGGCAGAACAAGCTAACAACTTGTCAACTTGTCCTCCCGTCAACTCGTCAACTAGTTTTTATAATTACGTGTTTGTACCTTGATTGCCTCATACTCGAGAGGTTCCTTGATAAGCTCTGGAGTCTTGGTGTCATCACCCTGATACTCCCAACAGCCAACATAGAAGAAGTTCTCGTCGTCACGCTTAGCCTCACCTTCCTCTGTCTGGTGCTCCTCACGGAAGTGACCACCACAACTCTCCTCACGATGCAATGCATCATAAGCTACGAGCTCACCCATGAGGATGAAGTCACGGAGGTGGATTGCCTTATCAAGCTCAACATTCAAGCCTTCCTTCTTACCAGGGATAAAGAGGTTAGTGTTGAATTCCTCGCGGAGAGCCTTCAACTGCTTGAGACCTTCCTCGAGTCCTTCTTTGGTACGACCCATACCTACATACTCCCACATAATATGACCCAACTCCTTGTGGATAGAGTCAACTGAACGCTTACCATGGATACTCATCAAGCGATCAATCTCTGCACTGACAGCCTTCTCAGCCTCATCAAACTCAGGGCGATCGGTTGGAACCTTTGCCCAGAGTGCCTGATCAGCAAGATAGTTCTGAATAGTATATGGCAACACAAAGTAACCATCAGCAAGACCCTGCATCAAAGCAGAAGCACCAAGACGGTTAGCTCCGTGGTCAGAGAAGTTACACTCACCAATAGAGAATAGACCAGGAACGGTTGTCATCAGCTCGTAGTCAACCCAAATACCACCCATTGTGTAGTGGATAGCAGGGAAGATCATCATTGGATTGTAGTACTTCACGCCGTTAATCTCATTTGCTAACTCACCTGGGTTGACGTCTGTAATCTCCTCATACATATCGAAGAGGTTACCATAACGCTGAAGAATTGTATCAATACCAAGGCGGTTGATAGACTCAGAGAAGTCGAGGAACACAGCAAGACCAGTGTTGTTAACACCGAAACCATGGTCGCAACGCTCCTTAGCAGCACGTGATGCAACGTCACGAGGTACGAGGTTACCGAAGGCAGGGTAGCGACGCTCCAAGTAGTAGTCGCGGTCTTCCTCTGGAATATCAGAGCCCTTCTTTGTACCAGCCTGCAATGCCTTAGCATCTTCGAGCTTCTTAGGAACCCAGATACGACCATCATTACGCAGAGACTCTGACATAAGGGTCAGCTTAGACTGCTTGTCGCCATGTACAGGAATACAGGTTGGGTGAATCTGAACGTAAGATGGATTAGCCATGTAAGCACCCTTACGATAGCACTGAACAGCGGCTGTACAGTTACAACCCATAGCGTTGGTTGAAAGGAAATAAGTGTTACCATAGCCACCAGTTGCTATAACAACAGCGTTTGCAGTGAAGCGCTCTAGCTTACCAGTTACGAGGTTCTTAGCAATGATACCACGTGCATGACCATCAACGATAACGACATCCTCCATCTCATAACGTGTATAGAGCTTTACCTTACCAGCCTGAATCTGTGCGCTTAATGATGAGTATGCACCAAGCAACAACTGCTGACCTGTCTGTCCCTTAGCATAGAAGGTACGACTTACCTGAGCACCACCAAAGGAACGGTTAGCCAACATACCACCATACTCACGAGCGAATGGCACGCCCTGAGCAACGCACTGGTCGATGATGTCGTTAGACACTTCTGCCAAACGATAAACGTTAGCTTCACGTGCACGATAGTCACCACCTTTCACCGTATCATAGAACAAACGGTAAACAGAGTCACCATCGTTCTGATAGTTCTTAGCAGCATTGATACCACCCTGTGCAGCGATTGAGTGTGCACGACGTGGTGAGTCTTGGATGCAGAAGTTATATACGTTGAAGCCCATCTCACCGAGAGAAGCGGCAGCACTGGCACCAGCCAGACCGGTACCAACAACGATAACATCCAGTTTCAGTTTATTCTTTGGGTTAACCAAACGCTGATGTGCCTTGTAGTTAGTCCACTTCTCGGCTACAGGACCTGCTGGTATTTTGGAATCTAATATCTTTGTCATGATTGTTTTGAATTTAGTTTTCAATTTAGATACTTAACTATGCAAGGCTAGGAGCACATCCGAAAGCGAATGCGAGAACAACAACGAGGAAGCCGAGCATCAACAGCGTAACATAGATGTTACCAATGGTCTTCCAACGATTGAACCATACTTTACCGTTGATACCAACAGTCTGCATAGCACTCCAAAAACCGTGAGAGAGGTGGAACCACAATGCACAAATCCAAACAATGTAGAGAACTACATACACAGGATTAGAGAAAGTGTGATGAATGTAAGCAAAACCATCAGCTGGTTCATACATAAATTTGACATGAAGAAGCTCTGCAAACATCATATTGTACCAGAAATTGAAGAGGTGAAGTCCAAGACCAAGCAACACGATAAGACCGAGAACAAGCATGTTCTGGCTTGCCCACTCTACTGCTGCAGGCTTCTCTGTGACAGCATAACGATTGTCACCACGTGCACGGCGGTTCTGCGCTGTAAGGATAAACGCATAAACGATGTGACAAACTGCCAATGCGCCAAGACCAACCGTAGCTGCTACTGCATACCAGTTGGCACCCAACAACGCACAAATCATGTTGTAAGCATCTTTAGAGAAGAGCGCAACAAGATTCATACAGCAGTGGAACGTCATGAATAGGATCAGGGCCATGCCAGTCACTGACATAATCACCTTTCTACCAATAGATGAATTGATTAACCACATAAATGTTTTGATTTTAAATATTTAATACTGTTAGAATTATTATTCCTATATGTATGAATGCAACGAGAAGGCCGTTCTCAGTCTCCTCATCGTAATTATTGTTCATTAAATCAGATACCAAGATGTTGGTATGAGCGCATACATTATGCGTTGCAAAAATACTATATTTTAATGATTTATCAAAGTATTTTAAACAAAATGTATAGTATTTAGACTTAAAATAAGGAGGCTCAGGCTATCCTAATAAATGAGGATAGTTTTAGAAGGCGCACAAACCTTAAAAATTAAACAAATTCTTTTAGGAAAATACCATAAATCTGTTTTATCAATGAAAAGCAAGAATATGATTTGTACCATAGGTAAAAGCTGTTTCATCTTCTTGATTTATAGACAAAACAACAACCTTAAAGAAGTAAATATTATACTCTACCCGTTGGCGGAATTAAATATTGAATAAAATATATAAGAAAAAGTTGAACATGTCACTATTATAAGTAACTTAAAATACTCAACCTTTAAGTTAAACAAGCCAGTTATGTGCAACTTATATACAAAGTTCATCTAATTCTTGAAGATATGCAAGCTATTCTCCGAAGATTTAGTTACTGAGGAAGGAAATGTACGCCGTCCCGGTCTTACTCCTCGTTTCTCTGATTTGGATGTTATCGCATTGAGCATGTCAGCTGAGGAGATATACAGCGAGAACTGCTTTTTGAGGCGAAGCTGAAGGAGTGCCGTTCTTCCATCCCCAACCTTATCTCCCGCCGTCAGTTCAATGACCGCTGCAAGTCTGTGGGTACCTGTGTGAGCAAATACGCAGCCGCATTGCCAGCCATATTGATATTCGTTTGATAATATAATTGCGAATTTCTATTGGAAATCTAATGATGAATATACATGGTAAGAAAACGAAGAAGAAAAGCTTGCCGATGATATTCAAAGTGTTTCTCATAAGCACACTATCCAGTTGCCAAAGTGGATCCATATCAAGAATTGTTCTTCCAAAAATGACAACTCAAAGAAGTTTCAACAATAAAATACTACCAACAACATAAATATTCTTTGCCTCCGCGATTAAAAATTTCTATTCGTTTGTTGCGTGGTATTCTCTCCAGTATCTTTACCTACTTGGTAATCTGATACATTCTTCATTATCCATAATTTTATATTCTGATAAATCTATAATTTTACCAACAGCTTGTCCTATTATGTCTATATACGTTTTTACATCTACCACTTGCAGATTTTTATTGGACGCCTTGCCACCCAATGCCAAGGCTGGAACATAACCATAGCACTGTCCGTATTGTAAAGCACATAACTTTCCCTTAATATTTAAATAAGGTCGGGAGTCAAAGTACTCCTTGTCTATGATAGCTGTTTCATCTCCTAAGGTAAAGTTTAAAAGGAAATCCATATCACCTAAGATTTCGCTTGTGCACTTTCTTATATTTATTAACAAAACTCTATTCCCCTCATCAGGTGAAATTGTCCAATTATTATTTCCTTCCCAAATTAACAAATCTCCTAAAGCCGTAACACCAAATACGATAGAAGGTTCTAACAACTTATCAATGTAATCAAATACAAATTCATACTCATCAGGATTAATAAACTGTATAAAACCATCTTCATAAATACCATAGCCCATATTTTGCCAGATGGTTAACAGCTCATCAGGTAGTACTCCTTTATATTTATTGATTGTTTTAATAGGAACATCACTATACTTAGTATAGTTGTTTTTATTTCTTTCTTCAAATGTTAATCGTGCCATAATCGTATCTTTTTGTTACTCAGAACTTAGAAATTGGAGTTAAAACAAAACTACGTCCATCATTGCGTTGTCAAGCGTTATTCGTCAACCAGTTCAATCCTTTAGTCCCAATCGCTTCATGTCTTCTCCATAAAGACGGTTAAACTCTTTTGAAGACAATTCGTGTGCAATATAAAGTTCAACAAACTTCTTGTTAACACTGGGCTTGATGGTAATAAAATCATCCATACCACCTAATTTCTCATGACCAGAGAGTGATCTCTTAAAGAAGATGGGAACAGGATTATCCTTTGTGCCATAGGTTGGATCCTGCCATTGCTGACGATTGACATAGGCTGAAAAACTTTTAATCTCGTAAAGATAATCTAATCTTTGAGTTTCTATGTCATCATACCAGATTTTCTCGCCATTACCTCTCTGAATGGTATTATAGCTACCTTCAAAAGAGACAACACCTAAATACTTCTTATATTTAGGAGAAAAAAATAATAAAGATTATAAGTTGCTGTTCGTGTCTGTGCTACTCCCATGAACCATCCGCTGGTGGTAAAGATGTCATCATCCTTTTTAATTTTATGATGGTCTTTGGGAATTTTTACTACTATTGTGTCCGAATTCTTTATATACGTATCTGCGTAAGGAATAGCATCTTTATTTCCACCGAGCGTAAACCTCGTTATAATAAAGATAAGCAGTGGTGCGCCTACAAGAGATGCAAAGACTGTTCCTGCTGTTGAGAATATTTTAAATCCTCCTATTGAAAAATTATTTGCCATTGATATTATGAATTTGCGATGATACCCATATAGTTTGCATTACATCTGCATTGTTCTCATCACAAAAGTACAAATAATCTGGGGCGTTCTCAACTTTTCATTCACATTTCTTACTTTGCAAGCAACTTCTCAACTCGTAAATTAGTCTACTCGTCACCTAACTTAATCCTTTAGTCCCAAGCGCTTCATGTCTTCTCCATAAAGACGGTTAAACTCTTTTGAAGACAATTCATGCGCAAGATAAAGTTCAACAAACTTTTTGTTAACACTGGGCTTTATGGTAATAAAATCATCCATATCTAAAGTTTCATGTCCTGACAACGCACGCTTAAAGAAGATAGGAACAGGATTATCCTTTGTGCCATAGGTTGGATCCTGCCATTGCTGACGATTGACATAGGCTGAAAAACTTTTAATCTCGTAAAGATAATCTAATCTTTGAGTTTCTATGTCATCATACCAGATTCTCTCGCCATTACCTCTCTGAATGGTATTATAGCAGCCTTTAAAAGTAACAACTCCTAAATATTTCTTATGTTTAGGAGAATAGAAATAATACATATTATAAATTGCCGAGCGTGTTTGTGCTACTCCCATGAACCATCCGCTGGTGGTAAAGATGTCATCATCCGTTTTAATTTTATGATGGTCTTTGGGAATTTTTACTACTATTGTGTCCGAATTCTTTATATATGTATCAGCGTAAGGAATAGCATCTTTATTTCCACCGAGCGTAAACCTCGTTATAATAAAGATAAGCAGTGGTGCACCTACAAGAGATGCAAAGATTGTTCCTGCTGTCGAGAATATTTTAATTCCTCCTATTGAAAAATTATTTGCCATTGATATTATGAATTTGCGATGATACCCATATAGTTTGCATTACATCTGCATTGTTCTCATCACAAAAGTACAAATAATCTGGGGCGTTCTCAACTTTTTACTCACATTTCTTACTTTACAAACAACTTGTCAACTCGTAAACCAGTCCACTCGTCAATCAGCTCAATCCTTTAGCCCCAAGCGTTTCATATCCGCCCCATAGAGTCTATCGAACTCCTCGGGTTCCAGTCCATGTGCAAGGTAAAGCTCAACGAACTTCTTATACACAGAGGGTTTAATATAAATAAAATCTTCCATACCTCCAGCACATTCAAATCCAGACAAAGCACGCTTAAAGAATATAGGCATAGGGTTATCTTTAGTACCATACGTCGGGTCCTGCCACTGTGTTTTATTAATGTATGCAGAAATCGTTTTTGACTCGTAAATTATACTTAACCTATCGTTTTCTACATCTACATTATATGCGTCTTCCCCCGTTCCCATTTGTGCCACATTATACCCTCCTATAAATGAAATAACTGCTAAATGTCTTTTATATTTAGGGGAGTAAAAACATATCTGTGAATAACATGATGATTCTGAATGCGCCATTCCTGCAAACCAGGCACGCGAAGTAAAAACTTTATCAACTGGCGTAATCTGAGTAAAGTATGGTATCTGAACCACTATAGTATCCGAATTGTGAATATACGTATCTGCGTACGGCACAGCAGCCTTGTTACCACCGAGTGTGAATTTTGCAATAAGACTAACTACCAGTGGTGTTGCTACGGTAAGTGCAAACACCGTTCCTAATGTTGCTCCTATAGCTGGTATTCTTGAATAAAAGTTGCTCATTGTTTTATGAATTTGCGATGATACCCATATAGTTTGCATTACATCTGTATTGTTCTCATCACAAAAGTACAAATAATCTGGGGCGTTCTCAACTTTTTTAATCACATTTCTTACTTTGCAAGCAACTTGTCAACTCGTAAATTAGTCTAATCGTCAACCAGCTCAATCCTTTAGTCCCAAGCGCTTCATGTCCGCCCCATAAAGACGGTTAAACTCTTTTGAAGACAATTCATGCGCAAGATAAAGTTCAACAAACTTTTTGTTAACACTGGGCTTTATGGTAATATGTTCATCCATATCTAAAGTTTCATGTCCTGACAACACACGCTTAAAGAAGATGGGAACAGGATTATCCTTTGTGCCGTAGGTTGGATCCAACCATTGTTGACGATTTACGTAGGCTGAGAAACTTTTAAGGTTCTTCCGTTAAATGAATAGATATATCTCATAAGTTATATAAAAGAGCTGGTATTATGTATCTTTGTAGTGACCAAACTTCAAGAACATGGATACCAGCATAATGCAAAACGCCTTAGGCGTCTTCCAACAAGATTGTCAGAAACTGCGCTACGAAGATAATAACTTAGTTTTAGAAATCCAAACTCCAAAGGAAAAACTTTGTTGTCCTGTATGTGGAAGTCATAATATCAATCGTAACGGTAGCCATATTCGTCGCTTTGTAAGTGTTCCAATTGGTCTGAGCAAGACCTATCTGGACATGCGTGTACATCGTATTCAATGTCACGACTGCGGCTGTATTAAACAAGAAGACATCGACTTTGCGAAAGGAAAACGTCGGCATACAATAGCTTTTGCAAATATGGTGCTTGACCTGTCTCGCTTTGCAACAATTCAAGATATATCATGTTTCCTACAGGTATCCTGGGATGTCGTACGTAATATACAGATGGAGTTTCTACAGTCAAAATACTCTAACCCAGACCTTTCCATGTTAAGACGTATTTCCATTGATGAGTTCGCCACTCATAAAGGGCATGTATACAAGACCATAGTTGTAGATTTGGATAATGGGCATATTGTTTATGTCGGTGATGGCAATGGCAAGAATGCTCTTGATGGATTCTGGGAACGGCTCGGTAAAGACAAAGAGCGTATACAAGCAGTGTGTACAGACCTTTCTGCAGCATATACAAGAGCTGTGAGTGAGCACCTTCCCAATGCAGCACTTGTAGTAGACCACTTTCATGTAACCAAGCTTATGAACGAAAAGGTGGACTTGCTAAGGAGACAGATATGGCATGAGGAAAAGGACATCAACAAGCGTAAAGTAATCAAAGGAACACGTTGGTTGTTACTCAAAAATGGAAATGATATTTTTGATTATGCACACAGAAATAGACTGGAGAATGCCTTGAGCCTAAACCGTCCGCTGATGATTGCCTATTATCTCAAAGAAGATCTTAAGGAAATATGGAATCAGTGTAGTAAGCAAAAAGCTAAAGATTTGTTGGATGAATGGGTAAAGCAAGCTATAGAATCTAAAATACAGCCATTGGTGAAAATGGCTTCAACTATTAGAGCATACAAGACATACATATTAGCATGGTACGACCATTGTATAACAAATGGAAAAATTGAAGGCATTAACAATAAAATAAAGGTTCTGAAAAGACAGATATACGGATTCAGAAATGAGGAATACTTCACATTAAGACTATATGCATTGCATGATAGGCATCTACGCTTTTAACGGAAGAACCTAAAAAATACTGTTGTATCTTTGCAACACCAAGAGAAGATGCAATGGTTTATGCCACCAGCGAATTAAAAATCAGACTGGGTATCGAGCCCAGCCTGATTTCACCAAGAGAAAGACTGCTCCGGTTTGCCCATCAGCATTCCTCATGTCCCCAACGAAATGAAGCCAATGATACAGTTCAGATGACGTACCCTTTCTCATGCTCCTCAAGAAATGAAGCCAATGACACAGTTCCGATGACGTACCCCACGATTCGTTATAGAGCCAATATTATACAGGTTATTTCCCGTTCCATCAAAAAAAACTCCGATAGTTGCATTAAGACCTTTGCTTTTTGAGGCTATGCTATTTTCTATATTTATACCACAAATTCTATTAGTATATACTCTGCTCATAATCATTCTCCTATAAACTTAATGTCTTCTGGGTTAATGTCTCGATGGTTATCATATATAATCTTAGCGCTTGAGGGTGGTTGATCTGTTTTCTGACAGAATACCAGGATTCTTGTTCTTGATAATAGTATTCTTTTCTCGCCCACATTAAGAGAGATATCGAATTTATTATTATATTTGCTTGTATACACTGTTAAGTTCCCCCTTTTTCTTCGTTCAATACCATTAAATACTTTTGGGAAGGCATCTAATATCTCTTGTTCATCGAAGTAAAACTCTCCGGAATAAGTTTTATCTCCAACTTCCCAATCCATGTAAAATTGTTTTAAACGAGCTTGTTCTTCTTCCTTAATTCCATCACAAGCATAGTTAAACTCTCCGTTTATAAAATGCCATACTATTGAGAGACTATCCAATTTGCTGTTTTTGTTCTCAAAGATACATTGAATATCATAATTGTATCGTTCATTGTATTTGTCCCAAAGTTCATAAGGAATTCCATTGACCTTCAGATTTTCGCTCTGTTCTTTAGTAAGGCAACCTTCAGAATAATCCTTCACAGAATTAGCAACAAGGGGAGCATCTTTTGCAAAGTCCTCAAGTGACATCTCTACAGGGTGGGCGTGTATAGTGTCACAGATGAGTACATTTCTTGTTGCACCTTCTAAATAAAGCCAGATCTTACCACCAGGTAGCATTGTTATAGAGAAGTCTTTATAAGTAGTATGTTTTTTATCATACGCATCATAATATCCATCACGTAATAACTGTAATATCTTTTGCTGAAGCGTATCGGAAAATTTAGTATGAACTTCATAAATTTTACTCTCAGTATATGACAGCCATAAAGCATTAATACTATTTGGAATATCAAGTCCTTCCGTATCTTCTAATTGCTCAAAACTAACTTTTCCTTTGGTTACAGCAATCCCTGCATCACTATAAGAATTCATAATAGGATATTCTTCACCATCCGAACCGTATCCCAACGATACATATTTTGTTTCAACAGGATAATTCCGTGGTGCGGAAATGCTTAGAGTCCACTGGAATTTTGTCTTATAATTCATATTTAAATCACGTTTACAGGCAAAGCCTACAAGTAAAAAAGCTATATTAATTCCCCACATAAATAAATATCTTTTCATTCTATCCTTTTGCTATATCAACTTTTATTCCACTCTTTATATACATATTTTTCTTGGATGCTATATTAGTTTCATCTTCAGAGTCCATATTTATTTCTGCAAATGAATGTATTACTGTATCTTTCTCAGTTGTAACATTCAATGCGCCTTTAACGTAATGTGTAGTATCACCCTCAACATGAGAAGTAACATCTTTAGAAACAATACTACTGAAATGTCCTTGTACATTCATAGAAGAATCACCCCCAATAGACAATGCAGCATTTTCTCCTACATTCATGTTGAAATTCTTACCCACATTTACATTCATGTTCTCTGAAGCATTGATGTTTATACTCTTTGTATTGACATTTACTTCTTCGGCAGAAGATACGGTGATGGTGCCATTTAATTCATCAATGAAGATTTTATTGGCACGAGTTGTCTGTAAGAGAATGGTATGGGCTGTATCGTCAAAGGTAACAGTCGAACCGCTTCGAGTGGTAAGGCTTTTCTTGTGGTTGGAATCAAAGCCTCCCTTACCTGTTGTTCCATTAAACAGGCTACCCATAACGTAGGGACGGGCAGGGTCGCCATGACGGAAGCCGAGGAGGACTTGGTCGCCTACCTCTGGGATAAACACAAAGCCACGATTGCTTTTTACGTCTTTGCTGCCACCGCCATCTGGTGTCATCACGCGCACCCAGCTTGTTCGCATGTTGTCGGTTTGCCAATTCATGCGCACCTGCACACGACCCGCTCCATGTGGATCGGCATTGCTTAGCACTGTTGCCATTTGTGTTTCAGCCAATGGCATACGCAGTCTATCGGTATAAAGACATCTACAACGAATCATAAAGGAAGAGCATGAGTACTTTTATTCACTTTCAACAAAAGTATTATTTCCTGTATCAACAAAAGATATTCTACCGCCCCTGGCACACATACAAAATGACTGCTCCGTCAGCTTCTTCATCCCATTGAAACTGTCTTTCTTTGTTGTTTGCTGCCAGCCTCGTGGCTGGGGGAGACAAGGAGGATTCGGGGAGCTACATTTGCAAACTCCAAAACTTGGGATATTTACCATCCCTTTATTATCACCTTCTGTACCAACAAGAGCATCAGCTATCCTACGAAATGTTTGGCTTGTCACCATTAGGTTGGATTCCTTTACTCCAAGAGTACAGTGCAGAGTTGCACCATGCGTTATGATCTCAGGCATTGCTATTCAACATTTAAGACATTCTCATGACTTATAATCTTACCTGTTTCCGCATCTATAACAAATTCCTCTGTACCTGACATTGTTACACGGCTGACATACCATTTAGCATGGTCTTTTCCATGGGGAGAGAAATTGATACGAAATGGAGTATTGGAAAAACTACTTTGCTGCCCCTTGCCGCTCCACAAGTCTATCCAGCCTTGGCTTTCCATCCAACGGAGTAAATCCTTAGGTTTTATCCTTAGCCCTTCAAATTTTTTATTCTCGTTCTCTCCTCTTATAAGTTTTCCTTCTTTATCATATTTACGCCATTTCCCAATTTTTACATCTGAACAGAAAAAGAACTCACCTTCTTCTTTTAAGATACCATTCTTATAATAAACTATTATATTTTGGGTAAATGAACGAGGTGGAATCTTTTCTACAAAAAAAACATCTACTTCGACACTAATTTTAACAAAAGTTCCATCCGCCTCACTATACTCTTTGAAACGTTGATTGGGTTTTAACTTATTATGGTAATAATCATAATTAAATTTCTCTACTTGCCCCATGTTATTTGGATTTTGTGCGGCGCATGAAAGCATCGCTGTTAATACTAAAAAAATAAGATATACTTTCTCATCTGCTTATAATATTTTATAATTATCTTTGATTGTGATTATTTTTTTTCACCTAAACTTTTATGTTTTAATTTGTCTTTCTTATCTCTATTCTTCATGTCTGACTCTGGTTTGCCTGACACAATATAAGGATTTATATACATCCATTACAAATAAAAAAGACTATTGCGTTCTATACCCACATGGTGACTATAGTCAAGCATATTGTTTGTTTTCGTGTATCTATAACCAATTTCGCAACGTTTAGAATCTCTGAAATCAAAAGTATGGGCTAAGCCAAAGCAATGATAGACCTCGTGTCCAACCGTCGAGAGTACAGTGCAGAGTTGCACCATGCGTTATGATCTTAGGCATTGCTATTCAATATTTAAGACATTCTCATGACTTATAACCTTTCCTGTTTCCGCATCTATAACAAATTCCTCTGTACCTGACATTGTTACACGGCTGACATACCATTTAGCATGGTCTTTACCATGGGGAGAGAAGCTGATACGAAATGGAGTATTGGAAAAACTACTTTGCTGCCCCTTGCCGCTCCACAAGTCTATCCAGCCTTGGCTTTCCATCCAACGGAGTAAATCTTTAGGTTTTATCCTTAATCTCTCAAATTTCTTATCTTCATCCGTTTCCTTTATTAATTTTCCATCTTTGTCATATTCTCGCCACATGCCGATTTCTATGCTCGAACAATAGAATCGCTTTCCTTCTTCCCACAATATACCATTTTTATGATAAATTTTCACATCCTTACAGAAAGTTCTATTCTTTATTTGAACTATAGAATAGTAGTTTTTGTCAAAATCAACTTTAACAACAGTCTTGTCTTTCTCCGTGTAAACTACCGACGTTGTATTAGGGTGAAGTTTACTTTTATAATAATCATAATTAAATTTCTCTACTTGCCCCATGTTATTTGGATTTTGTGCGGCGCATGAAAGCATCACTGTTAAAACTAAAAAAATAAGATATACTTTCTCATCTGACTATAATATTTTACAATCTTCTTTGATTGTGATTAAAAAACAATTATCATTCTTCTTTTTTACCTGCACTTTTATGTTTTAATACTTCTTCCTTACCTCTACTCTTTGTGTCTGACTCTGGTTTGCCTGACACAATATAAGGATTTATATACATCCACTGCAAAAAAGAAAGACTATTGCGTTCTATACCCACATGGTGACTATAGTCAAGCATACAGACAAATAATATATTGTGAACGTGTTATTCGCTTTCAACAAAAGTATTACTTCCTGTATCAACGAATGATATTCTACCGCCCCTGGCACACATACAAAATGACTGCTCCGTCAACTTTTTCATTCCATTGATACTGTCTTTCTGTGTTGTTTGCTGCCAGCCTTGTGGCTGGGGAGTACAAGGAGGATTCGGAGAACTACATTTGCAAACTCCAAAACTTGGGATATTACCTACGCTTATCTTGTCTTCCTCTGTAGCCACAAACTCTCCAGCTATAGCAACAATATTCTGACTACTTATATTTATTGCTGATATATCTGTCCCTTGTGAACATTGCATCTGTGAATTATTTACAACCAATTTTGCCATAGGTAGTTATTTTGAAAGCTCAATTTTATAGTCGTACATACTTATTTCCCTTCTTTTTTACGGAGATATTCATCAAAAGGAAATTCCTGTCCTTTCATACCCTCATCTCCAAAGTTACGACTTGTTTTAAACAGCAATTCACCTGTAGTACCATCCAAATAGTAAAAGATCTTCTGTGCACAGCTGTTGCCGTACACTATTACTTCATAGTAAGCTGTTCGTAAATCCTTATGGTCAAATCGATTTATACTAAAGACATTTTGTTTATCCATCAAGTCAATATGGTAATCTTTTTGCATTTTGTTTACAAGGTCGGTAACACTAAACTTGTAAGGAGCATCAAAGTCAGTTTCCTTTATTTTAAATCCATTCGCATCGTATTCTATCATTTTACCAACCCGCATATTACCATAAAATGTTGCCCATGATTTTATCAAATAACCCTCAGTGTTATATTCATAGCTATAAGTATATGGAGAATGATGATATGAGCAGTCTTCGCGATAACCTATTATTTCGCTTTTGTCATATTCTGTATTCATTTCTATTACCATACCATTTTTATCAGTACGAAGCATTCGATCTGCAAATGGATTCTTCTTTATTACTTTTCGATATTCCTCAATATCAAATTTTCTATTATTCGTAATCTTTTTTCTTTTTTAATATTCAACTTATTATTAGTTGTTTGAGCTGAGCAATTGCTTAATGCAATTACAGCAATTAATAAAAATATTAGTTTTTTCATCTTTGTTCCTAATATATTGTGAACGTGTTATTCGCTTTCAACAAAAAAATTACTTCTTGTATCAATGAATGATATTCTTCCTCCTTTAGCACACATACAGAATGACTGCTCCGTCAGCTTTTTCATCCCATTGATACTGTCTTTCTGAGTAGTTTGCTGCCAGCCTTGTGGCTGGGGAAGACAAGGAGGATTCGGGGGAACTACATTTGCAAACTCCAAAAACTTGGGATATTAATTAAACCAATTTCATCTTCCTCCGTCGCTACCAATGCTCCCGAAATACTTCGGAAACTTTGACTAAGAACCATCAACTTAGCTTGCCAAGTTCCTAAAGTGCAACACATAATAGCTCCATCAGTTACAATTTTTACCATTCTACTTTATTATAGGATTTGTACCTTTCTTTATAATTTCTCCTGTATTGGCATTTATTTTAATAGAAACTATATTTGATCCTACCTTGTAATGAATAATCCATACTGGTATATTGGTTTTATCACTTACATATCGCCTTATAGAAACATTCTTATCGAATAAATCCAGCTTTAACTCTTCCTTTACAAACTTCTCCACTTTTTCCCATGGATAGTTTTATAAGGGGCATCTTGGTCGTATTCATCTATTAAATAACCATTCTCATCATACTCTTTCCAGAT